>CAYZYB010000072.1:9000-11188 GCA_964481505.1 uncultured Planctomycetaceae bacterium
GTTGTGTTGGCATAGTCGGCCCGCAAACGCGCCACGAACACCGGTAGGTCAGCCTGTGCCTGACAACACGCCAGCCGTTTCGTCAGGCACAGCCTGACCTATGTTTACTTCGGTAACAGCGCATCGCTAATGGCCGAACGATGATCAGACAGCCACGACCAGCCCGGTTGCGTTGGCATAGTCGGCCCACAAACGCGCCAAGAACACCAGTAGGTCAGGCTGCGCCTGACAACACGCCAGCCGTTTCGTCAGGCACAGCCTGACCAACGTTTACTTCGGTAACAGCACATCGCTAATGATCGGGCGATGGTCGGACAGCCACGACCAGCCGAGTCGTGTTGTCCGGAGTTTCCAGTGACGACTGACCCACATTTGATCGATCGCCATCACGGGAAATGGAACTGGCCAGGTGCAGTCGATGCCGTGTCCCGCTTGTTCGAACGCGTTGGCATAGTCGGTCCGCAAACCCGCCACGAACACGGAGTCAGTGGGCGTGTTGAAGTCTCCCAGAATCACCGTTGGTTGGTTCTGAAACTCATTCGCGATGCTCAGAAGTGATTCGATCGGCCGTTTGCGAAAATAAAGCGGATCGGAATCAATGTCGGCGATGATGACAGGAAGGCTGTGAGCTCCCATCCGAAGGTGAGCGAGACCAAAGTATGCGATGGGCTTTAACGAATTGATGTTAGCCACTTTGCATTCACGATTTTCAAACGACACGATTGGGAAACGGCTAAGAATCACCATGCCGTGATCAAAACGTGCGACTTCATAGTCTGGGAAATCAGTTTGCAGCCGATCCGTGAGTTTCCCCCAGGGCTCCGTGCATTCGACAAGTCCGATCACATCTGCGTCGAAATCTTCGATCGCCTCGAATACCGCATCCCAGCCAAATCGTCCGCGCGCCACATTCCAGAAAGCGATTCGCATTGCTGAGCGGCTGCGGTTCTCATTGCCTTCGATGACATCAATAGCAGCGGCTGATTGTGCAGAGTCCGTCGGCATCGGAGTGTGGTAGTGAAGCATGCCGAATGCCACAGCACAGCCGATTGTCAGGGCGGTCAGCGTATAGCGAGTGACAGCCGAACATTGCTTCCGCAGCAGCAGCCAGGCGGTGACACTGCCGAAGAACAGCAAAGACAGTGGCGTGGAATAGTAGATCGTTGCCAGGTACGGCACTTCATCGCGCACGGAGATTCGCACGCAGAGCCCAATGAGCACCACGGCGAGAATCATTCGTCCCAGCAACACCCGCAGCCGCGATGGCAGACGCGATGGGGAATCCGGTTCCGCAGCGACCGACGGGATTTCTATCTGAGAGTTGTCTGATGGCATGTCCGGTTCAGTGTTCCAGGACAGCGCGAATCAGCTGGCTCAGAAATTTCTGCTCAGCTTCACTCAGGTGATTTCCAAACTTAAGCGTGGTCTTGTCGCCGCGAATGCCAACGCCTCCGATCATAAAGTTGGTCGGACGGCTGTTACCTTTCGCCGACTGTCCCAGTCGCTGAACATTATAGGCGCTGCTCGGATACACTCTAGTTTGCACAGCAAACTTGCTGGCGCAGCTGTGGTTCACCAGGAACGGCTGCTCGGATACACTTCGAAGGCAATAGAGTGCCTGTCCTGGTTGGCTGTGGTTCGCCAGGAACGGCTGCTCGGATACACTTCGTGCAGTTGAGCTGCCATTAAACGCTGGGCTGTGGTTCGCCAGGAACGGCTGCTCGGATACACTATTCCCCAAAAACCATGGTGTCGGAATTGAGCTGTGGTTCGCCAGGAACGGCTGCTCGGATACACTTATCCCACGTGATCAGTTCACCGGCCCACCGCTGTGGTTCGCCAGGAACGGCTGCTCGGATACACTGAATAGCACCGACGTCAAGCATCCCGCCAGGCTGTGGTTCGCCAGGAACGGCTGCTCGGATACACTCTCGCAACGCTGCCGGCAGCCGCTGTCGTCGCTGTGGTTCGCCAGGAACGGCTGCTCGGATACACTGAATCAGTGTCGGACGATTCACGTCGCCGTGCTGTGGTTCGCCAGGAACGGCTGCTCGGATACACTAGATCTCCTGAGGGATATCCACGTTCATCCGCTGTGGTTCGCCAGGAACGGCTGCTCGGATACACTTAAGTGCTTTGCATTGTTCCTGTAGTTGTGGCTGTGGTTCGCCAGGAACGGCTGCTCGGA
>CAYZYB010000073.1:0-11153 GCA_964481505.1 uncultured Planctomycetaceae bacterium
GTGATAGATGCGTCGTTGAAAGCGTTAAGTTGCCTGACCTGAGCCGCCGTCAGGATTCCGGAGTCTACTCGCCCGCCTGCAATCGCCTTGGTGAATTCAACAGCGTACGACTTCCGGCTGCAGAGCGTATCTGTTGCCGCTTCTTTGGCTCCGTGACGCAGGTTGTTCCAACGCTTGAGTAGCTCCTTCGGAATGCGAGGATCGTCGTCAAAAGAGGCCAGCGCTTTGCAAATGTCGACGTAAACGGCACGGTCATTGAGGAGAGACAGCATTGGGCCAATGCTCTCGACATCACGGGCATTTGCCAAGTTTCTTACCGCAACACTGCGTGACGCCTGATCTCCTGAGCGATTCTTGATCGTGTTGCGAAGCCTTTCGAGGATGTCTCCACTCCCTAGTCTACTTTCCAAATCGTCGAACAACCTATCGAGTTCTCGATTCTCAAATGCACGGACATATTCCGCAACTTTTTCCCACTGATCCGGCGGTTGAAGGTCCGCTTGTCCTTTGATTCCATCGAGGATCCCCTGTACGTGATCGACCATCGCAGTTTCTGCCTTTGAAAGATGAAGCACAAAGAAACGCGTTCGAAGTAAGGGAGCATTTACCTTCCAATTGCTTGCCATTCTTCGTGCTTTGAACTTTCGAAGTCGAGGACTCCCGAATCCGGAAAATCTCTTACTCGTTGGGAGGTCGGATATAAGTCGCTCGGCGGCGTACCAAGTCATTAGGGTGAGCGGAAGATCGTCTGCGACAGTTTGGTCGCGGCACAAATTGACGAACAGGGCGTGTTCCATGTCAGAGATCGCTTCCCTGCTTAATCCTTTAAGGGGCACGGTCTGCATGGCAGACGCAACGGTGCGAAGAACGATGGGAGAGTTTTCGCGGTTGAGCAACCCTCGGACGATCGGTGAGGTCGCCTGAAACAGCTTGGGATCACCCGTCGCCAACCTCACTCCAGACGCCCGAATGTGTTCCTGTTCAGCCAAGAGCAGATGTGTCAACGTACGAACGTCAAGCTCATCGACGAACGCCAAGAGGTTGGCATCGCTTTGCCTACGGTGCGGATCGCGATCGTTTCGAAGAATCCCGTCGAGAAGAAACCGGAGAATTCTGATCTCTGCCATGCGAGCAGGATCGTCGGCTGACCGGTTACTTAGCCATTCCATTTGCCGACGCAACTCGCGGCGTCTCAACCATAGGTTCGTCCAGCCGTCCTCAAGATTTTGCGGATACGCGCCAGTGGTAAGTCCTCCAATACTCTTGGGGCGAGCAATTTCGTCCTCCCCATAACTAATCCGATAAATCCTCCCGCTCGTCCGATGCACACCATCATGATCGTGGCATTCGCCGTTGTCGGACCAGTCGCTGAGATAGACGCAGCCGGCGGGGCCGTATTTCAGATCCACGCCTCGGAACCATGGTGTGTTGACCTTCAGGAAGTTGGGTTCGTGCTTTGCGACGTAGCTGCTGCCTTTCGGTTCGATGCGGTCGACGTTTACGCAGCGGCCGTGGGTGTTGCACATGAAGGCTTTGCCCCAGTATTCCTTCGGGAAGTTCTGGCCGTAGTACAGCATTAAGCCACAGTGACTATGTCCGCCCCCCAGATGATCGGCGTGGCCGTCGCGGCTTTCGCTCCACTTACCGGTGTCATCCCAGTGATAGTGGTCGCTGATGGGGCCCATCAGTTCATAGCAGTGAGGATTAAAATCCTGACCGAACATTCGCTGGTAGTGAGCTCCCGGAATCACGTGCCACAGATGCCCGATCACGTTGTTTGACATGAACATGTCGCCGACTTCGTTGTAATCGAGCCCCCATGGATTCGTCGTGCCGTGGCAGACGATTTCGAACGTGTGCTTCACCGGATGGAATCTCCAGATGCCGCAGTTCATCGGCTTGCGTTCTTCCTTCGGCGTGTCGATCGTGCCTGGATACGAGGTGTCGGTGATGCCGTGACGGCCATACAGCCAGCCGTCTGGTCCCCACAATAGCCCGTTCACGACGTTGTGCCCGGCATTCTTTGTCCAGCCGTTCAGCATCGGCACGGGTTCGCTGTCAGGAACATCATCGCCGTCCTTGTCGGGAATAAAGGACAGCGTTCCGTCGTTCAAGATCCACAGTCCGCCGTAACCCCAGGTCAGCCCCGTCAGCATTCGGCCTTTGTCCCAGAACACTTTGCGTTCGTCGTGTTCGCCGTCGCCATCCTTGTCGTGCAGAATGATGACGCGATCACACATCACCTGATCGATTCTCGCTCGAGCCGAATAGGTGTAATTTTCGGCGACCCAAATTCGTCCGTGGTCGTCAAAGTCGAAGGCGATGGGTTGCTGGACATCCGGTTCACCTGCAAACAGCGTGACTTTGAAACCTTCCGGAAGCTCAAACAGATCCAGCATCTCACGCGGGCTCGGCGGATGCTCACCGGCGGCTTGAGTATTCACGACTTCCGGAAAATCGTCCTGACCGAAAACACAGTTGCTGGCGAAAAGGCCGAACACAGACAGTGTAACGAGGTGTCGGATCATGGCAGCAATACTCGAGAAACAGGGGAAATGTCGTCCAGGTGCGAGAACGCCAATATAGACAACGGCCCGCATGCGGTCTTCCGACAACGCGGCATAAACTCGTCGAGCTCCGGAAGGAGAGCGATTCGGCGTTCCGGTTCTGAGATTTGAGTCGTGCCAGCAATCCGTCCATCGCCTTGGCGCATGATCGCTCCCCTGCTGGTCACCGGATTTAACTTCGGCAATATCCACCACCATCGAAGGTGTTCGACAACGAATCACAGCTTTTCGCGGCACACCGCGTGCGAATGCGGAATACCAAATCTGGCGAAGCCGAGAGCGATATTGATCACATCTTGCGTATTTGCGTATCTTCTCAGGCTCTGTTGCCACGAAGGATCTCGGTTAGGTCGAATCCGATGTGGTTGGAAAGCAATGCAATCTCTCTGGTGCATCTTCTGCCCAGAATAGCCATAACCAAATCATTGAGTCGACAACATGGATGTTGAACGATCAGACAATACCGCCGCCAAACCGCAGGCGATGCTTCTTGTGTGCCTTACCGTTCTCGTTGGAGGCGTGCTTTTTGCAATTGGCTGTAGCACGACACCGGTAACAGGACGTCGGCAGTTGTTGGTGATGTCGGAGGAAAAAGAGAATGCAATGGGGCTGACGGCCTACCAGCAGGTTCTTGAAGAAGAGCCGCTCACGAAAAACGAATCTGCCGCAGAAATGGTGAAACGAGTCGGCCGGCGAATCGCCGCTGTTGCTGAGCGTCCGGATTTTCAGTGGGACTTCAATCTCATCGAAGCCCAGACTCAAAATGCGTTTTGCCTTCCCGGCGGAAAAGTGGCTGTCTACACCGGCATCCTGCCAGTGTGTCAAAGCGAAGCCGGCCTGGCCGTCGTGATGTCGCACGAAATCGGGCACGCCATCGCGCGTCACGGTGGAGAACGAATGTCTCATCAGACCGCCCAGAACGTCGCGAAGGATGCGTTGAAGTACGTCATGAAAGATACGGGCGACGCGACTCAGAACATCGTGCTCACGGCTTACGGAGCGGGTGCTCAGTATGGAGCCATTCTTCCGTACAGTCGAAAACATGAACTCGAAGCAGACCACATCGGCATCATGCTGATGGCCAAGGCAGGCTACGATCCGTCAGAAGCTCCGAAGTTCTGGGAACGGTTTGCCGGGTCAAAAGAAGGAGCAGCGCCAATGGAGTTCCTTTCCACTCATCCATCGGACGCTCGCCGATCCGCGGCTCTAAGAGATGTGCTGCCGGAAGCGATCGAGCTGTACCAGGCGGCGCCAGAGAAAATTGGCATGGGGCAGATGATTGAAGAAGTCATGCCGCTCGGCGTTTAGAAAAACGTTGGAGATACACTTCTGAGAATCTTCGCCGGAAGGTTTCTAAACAACTTAGCCGGATTGGTTTTGGCAATCAGCGAACGTGTAATTCAATACCCGGCTAAAGGGGCACAGCATGAGTTGGTCGGTATCTGAACCCGTGATCGTGCCGGTTGATTTCTCCGGCATGTCCGTGGATGCGGTTAGCACCGCACGGAAAATTGCAGAACAAAGTGACAACGTCTATGCAGTCCACGTTGTTTCCAACTACGATCAGATTGCTCCCGGCACTGATCACCTGGAAGCTGCCACCGACGACGAACGCCGCGCGGCTGTTCGGGCCAACTTTGCTGCGTTCCTTGATGAGAACGGTTTCGGTGATGTTCGAGAGATTATTCTCGAAGGAGAAGTCGGCGAGCAGATTGCGGAGTATGCCGCGTCTATCAAGGCCGGGCTTGTTGTGATTTCCTCGCACGGTTACGACGGTGTCAAACGTATGCTACTCGGATCTGTTGCTGAGAGCATCATTCGCGAAATTGACTGCGCCGTATTGGTTCTGAGACGTGCCGATGCAGAATGATTCCTACGCCAGTATTTTGTCCACGACGTGACCCGCAACATCGGTAAGTCGGAAATTGCGTCCCTGAAACCTGAATGTCAGCTTTGTGTGATCCACACCCAGCAGATGCAGCAGCGTAGCGTGAAAATCGTTTACGTGAAACACGTCTTCCACCGCTTCATAACCCAGCTCATCGGTGGCCCCGTGCGTGATTCCGCCTTTGATGCCTCCGCCTGCCATCCAGCAGCTGAAGCCGCGAATGTGGTGATCCCGCCCGCTGCCCTGAGCCATCGGGGTGCGGCCAAACTCACCACCCCAGATTACAAGCGTGTCTTTCAACAGATCGCGCTGCTTGAGATCCTTGATGAGTGCCGCGGCGCCCTGATCAACTTCGCCTGCCGTTCCCTGCATCGCTTTCTTAACGCCACCGTGATGATCCCATGCGCGATGATACAGCTGCACAAACCGCACGCCGCGTTCGGCCAGTCGGCGAGCCAGCAGGCAGTTCGCCGCGAATGAACCGTCGGCTCCCTGTGTGCCGTACATGTCCAGCACGCTTTTCGGTTCGTTCGACATGTCCATCAGTTCGGGAACACTCGCCTGCATGCGGAACGCAGTTTCGTAAGCTCCGATACGCGTCGCGATTTCCGGATCGTGCGTCAAATCGGCCTGCATCCGATTCAGTGCGGTGATCGAATCGATCACATGCTTCTGTTGGCCGCGCGAAATCCCCGGCGGGTTGTTGACGTACAGTACGGGGTCGCCGGTCGAACGAAATTCGACGCCTTGGAAACGACTGGGAAGAAAACCGCTGTGCCATTGCCTGGCGGCGATCGGTTGAGCCTGCCCGAATTTCCCCAGCGATGTCAGGACAACGAAACCAGGCAGGTCTTCTGTTTCGCAGCCGAGTCCGTAGTTAACCCATGATCCCATCGACGGTCGTCCGGGAATCGCGCTGCCGGTGTTCATAAAGGTGTGAGCCGGGTCGTGGTTGATGGCTTCTGTCTGCAGCGAATTGACAATGCAGATATCGTCAGCAACGCTGCCAATGTGTGGAAACAGCGAACAGATCGTTTGTCCCGACTCACCGAATTTTTCGAACGGATGTTGAGGACCGAGGCACTTGAGTTCCTTATTCTGAAGCTGGGCGATCGGCTTGCCTTTTGTGAAGGAATCCGGAATCGGTTGCCCGTTCATTTCCGCCAGCTTGGGCTTGTAGTCGAGCGTTTCGAGATGAGACGGTCCGCCTGCCATGCAAAGATGGATGACACGCTTTGCCTTGGGGGCAAAATGACGGGGACTGATCTTCCCCTGCCAGTGTTGCGTATCGTTGCCGCCCTGTGCCGTTTCGCCAAACAACGACGCAAGGACTCCCAGCCCAATCCCAGCCGATGACTGGCGAAGAAAGGTTCGACGACGAGCCTTCTGAATGAGGTTCTCCAAAGTCCGCTGCATGTCTGTCATGATGCAATTCCAACAAATTGTTCGTACACTTCAACGGTGTATTATGAAGAGTGATTCGTTGATGTGAAACCAGGAATCCAAAGGAAATCACGTTGGGTGTGGTAGCCGGTTGTTGCCTTTGAAATGGGTGGCCGGGGTTGGACTGAGTTTGCGAAGGAAACCCCGGGGTTTCGCTCGTACCTCGCTCCAACCCCAATCACCCTCTCAAACTTCACAACTTTCTACGACTACACCCGTCGCGTGGCCTGTTTAGTGACTCCGTGTATTGGCTGCTAAAGCAGTTTAAACACTGCGTGGGTCGCCCCGTTTCATTTCTTTTCAAGACAGCATGACACAATGAGTATTGTTGGTGAAGCTGACTTAGACAATCCCTACGAAGCACCTGCTGCCGTGCCGATCGCCGCAGACGATCTACAGAATCGTCCGACGTCGCTGCCTCGGCTGATAGCTGCGACAATCGTGGTCGCGATCTGCTCGACGCCGATTTCTCTGCTGGGCGAAGTAACGACGTCGCCAAAGACTCCAACAGCGATTTTTGGTATCTGCGTCTGTGCAGCCGCGTTTGCTTTCTTGTGGGGGATTGGCTGCCGCCGCCGTCCATTAGTCGTGGCTGCTGCAGTGAACCTCTTTTTGTTCTGCACAGGATGGACCGTCTTTTTACTCTGTATTCATTTGACCCTTGAACACTATTTTCAGAAGAGCGGTATCAATATCAATAATTTGCAGGGAGTTCTGTGGCGTCTGGCACCGTTCCAGATTTCGTCAGCGGCCCTGAGCATCACTATTTGGGGGATCGCGCGGACGGTCATCGGACGACGAGTCGAAGATAGCGTCGACGGAAAACGATGAGCTGCCGCCAATTCACGTCAGGGCTGTCTGGCGATAGCCTCCTGAGATCTTTTTGGACGTTGCATAACACACTGGCGGTAATGGCATTTGGTGGTCAAACTGTAACAAAGAGTTTCCTCGAACGACTTCTTTGGAGCTGCTCCTTGAACCCGCATATCTTTGGTGAAGCCATTTTTGTCGCTCAGCGTCTTCGGATCGTCTGCGCTTTGTTGCTGGCTGTCAGCTTGATTCCTCCAGCAGTCTCTCAGGAACCAACTGCAGATGCGGAACCTGTTGAGAAGAAAGACCAGTTGCCGATCGTAGAACTTTCCAAACGTGTGACGGAGTCGCTCGTAAAGATCCGCGTGACCAATCGTGACAGTCGCGGCCAGGGACACGGAAGTGGATTCGTGATCGGAGAGGACGGCCTGATTGCGACCGCGCGGCACGTGATTGGTGACCGAAAGCTGGTCACCATCGAACTTCCTGATGGAACAGAAGCCGTCGCCACTCATGTTTACGCCGCCTCAGACGACCTTGACCTTGCGATTTTGAAGGTCGATGCAAAGGGGCTTAAAGCATTGCCACTTGGAGAAATCTCAGAAGCCCAAAGTGGTCAATCCGTCGTGACGGTTGGCCATCCCGGCAGTCTAAAGAACAGTACGTTCGCGGGAATCCTTTCAGGATTCAAAGAGATCGAAGGCATCAAGATGCTGCAACTGTCGATGACGATCGAGAAAGGCAGCAGCGGAGAACCGGTTGTTGACCGCCAGGGAAACGTCATTGGCCTGGTGGTGCTTAAGTCTGTTGAAGTGGCAAATCTTGGCTTCGCCGTCCCGGTGAATTATCTGAAGGACATGCTGGAGAATCCGACACCGCTTCCGATGAGTCACTGGATGAAGATCGGAGCTCTCGACGAAACGCGTTGGGAGAACGTGTTCGGTGCGAACTGGAATCAGAGAGCTGGGCGAATTCTTGTTGATGGAAACGGCAACGCGTTCGGCGGCCGTTCGCTATGCCTGCAAACGCATGACGCGCCGGAGATTCCCTACGAAGTTCAGGTTGAGGTGAAGCTGAATGACGAACGGGGAGCTGCCGGCCTGGCGTTTCATTCTGACGGCAACGAAAAGCACTATGGATTCTATCCCAGCAACCGAAACATCCGGCTCACTCAGTTTAATGGTCCGGATCTCGGGTCGTGGACGATTCTGCACAACAAACCACATTCGACCTATCGTGAAAACGATTGGAATACCTTCAAGGTCAGAGTTGAGGCGGAAGGGTTTCAGTGTTTCCTGAACGGTGAACTCATCACGAAGTCCGTGGAAGATCGAATTCCTCCAGGCCGAATCGGACTGGCCACGTTTCGCGGGACGGAAGCAGAATTCCGCCGGTTTCGAGTGGCTGACAGGCTGCCCTCGCCGACGCCAAATGCCGAAGACAGGAAAGCGATCGCCAACATCCTAACGGCGGTCAAGCACAATCGGCCGGCAATAAACGAGGTTGTCCAACAGCTGCAACCGTACCGTCAATTCACGACGTTGACGCTTCAGCAACAGGCCGATCAGCTCGAACAGAAAGCCAAGCATCTCCGCGATCTGTCGCGAGAAGTCCATGCTGCGGCCATGCGAAAACAAATACTGATCGCATTGGGCCACAATCAAGCGGACAGCGGCGACTCCAAAGAACGCACAGCCGCGGCAACGCCGAACCTTCTGAAAGCGGCATTGTTGATCGCTCGGATGGACAACGAGGAAGTCGAACCAGATGTGTACGTAGAACGTGTCGAGCAACTGACGGCAGAAGTCCTGCAGGCGATGCCGGAGAACGCGACAGAAGCTGAACGGTTGAAGACTCTGGACGAAGTCCTTTTCACACAGTACGGCTTCGCTGGCAGTCGTTACGATTACGAAACGCGTTCCAACAGCTACCTCAACGAGGTGATAGATGATCGACGAGGCATCCCCATCACGTTGTCTGTTCTTTACATGGAGATCGCTCGCCGCATTAAACTGAATGTCGTGGGGCTGGGGTTACCGGGGCATTTCGTTGTTCGCTTTGAGCCCACCCAGGAAGGTGCCTCTGCTGAAATTATCGATATTTTCAACGGTGGCAAACGTCTCTCAACAGACGAAGCTCGGCAAATGGTGCGGAGGCATGGGTTCCCGGAGGAACAGATGGAGGAGTTTCTGCAGGCACAGAATGCTGACCAGATCGTTCATCGAATGCTGTTGAATCTATTGGGGCTTGCCGAGGGTGAGCGAGACGACGAGCGAGTTCTGCGTTATCTGAACACAATCATCGCCATTGACGAAACTGACCTCAATGCGCGAAGCAAGCGATTGCAGATTCGCGCGATGACGGGGCGACTCGAAGAATCGATCAAGGATCTGGATTGGTTGCTTAATAACCGCCCCAGTGTTTTTGATGCCGATCGGCTGTACGAACTCCGAGCCAGCCTGCAGCGGCAACTCGACGAACAAAACACGAACCCATAACCGGCGCCACACGGACACATCCAACAGGCCACTCGGATGTCAATAGTCCAATCGTCAAAACTTCCCGGAATTGACTCACTTACGCCCCGTGCTTGTTTTGAGACGCGATCCGGGGCGTTCGTCAGCAAAATCATGCGTGTTGGCATTGCCGCGGCGGTGACTGTTGCAGAATTACTTTTGAATCGTCTAATAGGGTAACTCAGTCCCCACCCTGTAGATCTTGTAGTCAACGGAACTCGCAATGAAGCTTAACGACTGGATCCAGAAGATCTTCAGCCGACCTCGTGGCAACTCGCGTCGTCGGCAGCACTGTCGACGTTCAGCGAAGAGTCAGCTTTCTGCGGAAGTGCTGGAAGCCCGGACGCTGCTGACAGCCGCGATCTCAATTTCGCCTGTTGGCGCTGTTACGGAAGGGCAGAGTGCGGTCTTTAACGTTACGCTGAGCGAAGCTGCATCCAACACTGTCACGGTAGATTACTCGACCGAAGAAAGTGATGACCCAACGGCGGCGACGAGCGGAATCGACTTCACAGCCCGGCTGAATCAGACGTTGACGTTCAGTCCTGGTCAGACATCAAGGACCGTCAGTATTCCGACGATAGACGATTCTCAGTCTGAGTTGGCGGAAACCTTCAATGTTGTGTTATCGAACGCTGTTGGCGCCCCGATCACGGTCGGTCGCGCCACCGCTACCATCAATGACAACGATGGCACACTTCGCACGGTCTCTGTCGCAGACGCTTCGCCGGTCACGGAAGGCCAGGACGCGGAGTTTGTGATATCACTGAGCGCCCCAGCAACGAATGCCGTGAGTGTGAGATACTCCACCAGCAGCGGTAGCGGACCTGACGCGGCAACAGACGGCGTTGACATTACATCGGCGACCAATCAAACGATCATTTTCCCGGCGGGCGAAACGGAGAGGACAATCACAGTCGCGACGCTTGATGATCAGGAAGTCGAACTCGATGAATTCTTCAATGTATCCCTTTCATCACCCGTCGGTCTGACGATTGCAGACCGCGAAGCATCCGGTCAGATTCTGGACAACGACAGCGGCGGAAGCCTGCCTCTGCTGTCGATTTTGGATGCTCCGGTGGTCACAGAAGGCGGAACGGCTGTGTTCGCCGTCACGCTGACGAATGCACCGACAGCGCCTGTTACCGTGAATTATTCGACGTTTGTGGACAATCGTCCAACAGCCGCAGATTCCAGTGATTTTACTGCATTAAACAATCAGACACTCACATTTGCGACGGGAGAAACGCAGAAGACAATCTCAGTTTTCACGACCGATGATAGCGTGGTCGAGGAGACGGAAACGTTTGGCGTTCGGCTGTCCGGTGCCACCGGCGCCACCCTGGCGACTTCTCAGGCTAGCGGCACGATCGACGATAATGAAGTTGCTCTGCCAGCCTTCAGGATCAACAACGCAGCACCCGTCCTTGAAGGCAACAACGCCACATTCACCGTCTCCCTCGATCGCGTCGCGACGCAGGTTCTGACGGTCCGCTACTCAACTGCCAGCGGCTTTGGCCCCAGCGGAGCGACCAACAATATTGACTACACTTCAGTAAATGATCAGGAACTGTCCTTCGCCATCGGTGAGACTCAGAAAACGATCACCATCGCAACCACGGCTGACGATGAAGTTGAGCCTACCGAACAGTTTCAGGTAAACCTTTCTAACGCTTCTGCCGGAAGCCGAATCGCTTCGGGGCGGGAGCGGGGACTCGGAACCATCACCGACGACAACACGGTGGCGGGATTCTCCATCAGCGAAACCAACGTTACCGTGGAAGAATCCGGAACGACTGCCACGTTTTCAGTCGTCCTTAATAGCGCACCAGTGTCGAATGTTGTATTTGCGATCAGCAGCAGCGACAACACAGAAGCGATCGCTTCTCCCTCCACGTTAGTCTTCACACCGTCTAACTGGAGTACCGC
>CAYZYB010000074.1:0-11097 GCA_964481505.1 uncultured Planctomycetaceae bacterium
AGGGTTTCGTGGTCGAATACCGCACGTTTCACAACTGTGACCCGCCGCAAATCTTAAAGCTCTGGCATGACAGCCGACTTGGGCCGGCGGCTGCTGAAGGATTTCCGTGCGACATCCTCGAGCTATTCGTTTTCTCTCAGCCATTCTTTGATGGAAACGGATTTTTCGTCGCGGTTGAAGACGACCGCATCGTAGGATTTGTTCACGCCGGTTTTGCCTGTGATCAGACAGAAAGCAGCCTCGACACGCGGCACGGCAATATCGCAGCGGTTGTTGTTCATCCCGAATTCCGCCGACAGGGGATTGGCCTGCAATTGATGCGGCGGGCGGAAGAGTATCTCGGTAACCGCGGAGCGAACACCGTCACTGCCGGCGCGGGACTTGATCGCAACGGATTTTACAACGGCATTTACGGTGGACTTCAGGCTTCCGGTTTCAGCGTTGCGGCCGCTCCATGGGCAGAGTTCTTTGGAAAACTTGAATACGAATCCGCAGACGGGACGACTGTGCTGCAGCGCGATTTGACCAGTGGTCGAGACCCCGTGAGCTCTCGGTTGATTCGACATCGTCGGAGGCTGAATCTTGTTATTACAGATCGCGTCGGCGAACTTTCGTGGTGGTGGCACGTTCGATTCGGCCAGTTGGATTCGCTGAAGTTTGAGCTTCAGCAGCGTCATGACGAAGTTGTTGTGGCTACGGGGCAAATCGTGGGGCTGGATGTCTACGTGCCAAAGTGGGGCGTTCGTTCTGTCGGTATTCGTGATGTGCAGGTGCCGGAGGATCAACGTCGCCACGGATATGGCCTTTCCCTGGTTTTGGAAGTCTGTCGCCGTCTTCGCGAGCAATCGATTCAGTTGATTGAAGCGCAAGTGAGCCGTGAGAATTCGGCGGCGTTGGAATTGTTTGCCGCTGCTGGCTTTGAGCAGATGCAGGAACTCGTGACTTTCCAACGATCGTTGTAGGCATTCCCAATGGCGTCGGTTTGTGTTTTTTGCGGTTCACAAGGTGGTGTGCACCCGTCACACACGGAAGCCGCTCGACAGTTAGGCGCAGGGCTTGCGACTACCGGCCATACGCTGATTTACGGCGGTGGCGGCACCGGCATGATGGGAGCCATTGCGGACGCGATGCTGGAGCGTCGCGGTAAAGTGATCGGTGTCATTCCCGAAGCGCTCGCCAATGTGGAGATGATGCACCCTGGCGTGGCGGACATGCGAGTTGTGTCTGACATGCACGTTCGGAAAAGGACAATGCACGACCTGGCTGACTGCTACATTGCGCTGCCAGGTGGCTACGGGACGATGGAAGAACTCTTTGAAGCCCTTTGCTGGGCGCAGCTGAATTTTCACAGCGCCCCGATTGCTCTGCTGAATATCGAAGGCGTTTACGACGGGCTTTTGCAATTGACGAGTGAAATGGTGCAGCATGGTTTTCTGCAGGAGCAGCATCTTCGGTTGTTGACGGCCATGACGTCCGTCCGCGAAGTCTCCGAATGGATCACTCATCAGGCAGGTTGAGCTATCAGTAAAGTCGATGTATTTGGGCAATCTTAATGGATCATTTTCAAGCCAGGCACTATGCCACATCAAAGCCGGTCGCGATTTCGATTCAGGATGGTCGCATCAGTTCGGTTGACGATTTCTCGTGCGACGCCGGCATAGCCGCCGAGCTTCCGTTTGTTAGTCCCGGTTTTTTTGATATTCAGATTAACGGTTATGGTGGCATTTGGTTCAGCAATGAATCGTTGACTGTGGAAGACGTTGTGCGGGTGACTGAGTCGTTGGTCGCCAAGGGCATTGCGGGCTATTTCCCGACATTGATCACGGCGTCCTTCGAAGCGTTGCACCATGGTTTTTCGGTGCTTCGGCAGGCTTGCGACGAAAGCGATCTGGTTAATCGCTGCGTTCGAGGTTATCACCTGGAAGGTCCGTATATTTCGTCGGAGGATGGTCCACGTGGGGCGCATCCGCTGCAGCATGTCCGCGGTGCCGATTGGGACGAATTCAGTCGATTGCAGGAAGCGTCGGGAGGACGTATCCGCCTGGTGACGCTGGCTGCGGAAGCCGACAATGCGGCGAGCTTTATCCGGAATTGTCGAGACGCAGGAGTGGTCGTGGCGCTCGGACACATGGCCGCGAAGTCGTCTGAGATTCATGAAGCCGTTGAGGCAGGAGCTCAGCTGAGTACGCATTTGGGCAATGGAGCTCACGGAAGCCTCCCGCGGCATCCCAATTATTTGTGGGACCAACTCGCTAACGATGGATTGTGGGCAAGTGTCATCGCTGACGGTTGGCATCTTCCGGATGCGGTGTTGCAGTGCGTACTGAAATGCAAAACGGTCGAAAAGATAATCCTGACATGTGATGTCTCCGGATTCGCTGGCTGTGCGCCAGGGCGATACGAAGAGGGCGACATGGCCGTCGAAGTCCTGAAAGACGGGCGTTTGGTTGTTGCAGGCCAGCGGCAGTTTCTGGCGGGTTCGGGAGCGACAACCGGTGACTGCATTGTGGGAGCTATGAATTCCTGCAAACTGACTCTTGGTGCAGCAGTGCAAATGGCCACAATCAATCCCGGAAAACTGCTGCAGGAAAGTATACCGGTGTTGAAAGCTGGGGAAATCGCGACACTTTCAGTGTTTCAAATTGCCTCACAGGAAATTGACACCGTGAATCCCACGTTTGAACCTGTTGCAACGTATGTAAATGGTACGCGTTACGGCGGCCAGCCGAATGATCCGTAATAACTTGCCTAATCGCGGGCTCGCCACGTTTGGTGACACGGACTGGCAAGCGTCATATTGAATCGGATCTTCCACGTGTTATCATTACACTCCCGTCTCTTTGCGTCAGAAAATGGTGTTCGATCACCGGGTCTCCGCAGACTTGTCGCATATTTCAGTTTGTCCACTCTCCACCTAAACGATCCCCGTTCAGCATTTTTGTGTTGCGGATTCTGTGGTTATTTATACGGCCCCCTCTCGTAGCGCATAATGGTGCATCTCAAGTCACACGAAGAGCTGAAACGGTTCCTGATTACGGGCCGTTTGATTCGAGCCGATCAATGGTCGGAGATCGAAGCGGATGTCGTGAATGGCGAAACCGTACCTGACGTTCTGTCACTTATGGAACGGCGACAGATTCTGACAAACCTGCAGACGAAACGTATCCTAAAGGGCGACATCGAAGGATTGGTTCTGGGGCGGTACAAGTTGATGTACCGAAACGCGTCCGGAAGTTTCGCGCGCGTTTATCGTGCTGAAGCGATTGACGATGGATCAACCGTCGCCGTCAAGTTGCTTCGTGATCGGTGGGCTGTCGATCCGGAAGCCGTCTCAGGTTTTCATCGCGAAGCACGTATTTGCCAGCGATTCAAACATCCGAACATTGTGCCGATCTATGATGTCGGCAGTCAGGGGAAATTCCACTTCTTCACTATGGAATTCGTCGAAGGAGGCAACCTGCGTGACTTCATGCGAATTCGTAAAACGCTGTCGCCTGAAGAAGCGACGCGATGCGCTTATGAAATCTGCTCTGGACTTGAATACGCTCTCGAACAGGGAGCAACTCATCGCGACCTCAAGCTGACAAACGTTTTGATGAGCAGCGACGGGGTCGCCAAGCTCGTGGACTTCGGTCTGGCGGGGGCCGATTCGCCCGGGCACGCCGGAACAAGCGACGATGTTCATCGCGCACTTGAATACGCTTCTCTTGAGAAGGGAACCAACGCTCCCAACAACGATCCTCGCAGCGACTTGTTCTTTACCGGAGCAATGTTGTTTGAGTTGCTGACCGGGGAGCCGGCATGGGCGCGAACTCGCGATCGCGAAGAACGCAAACATCTGAGCCGCTATACCAACACACCGCCGGTCGAAACTGTGCGGCCCAATTTGCCTCAATGTGTCACGCAGATCGTTGATCGCATGATGCAGGTAAATCCGAATGATCGGTATCAATCGGCAACCGAAGTGCTTGTCGATCTCAAGGCTGCACTGATCGAAATGGATGCATGGACGGGCGAAGTAGAGCCCGTCACGATTGAAACCGATGAGTTCGAACCGTTTGAATTGCTGATCGTCGACAGTGTCCGGAAACGCGTCGAAGCCTTGACGGATTACTTTGAGAAGCACAACGTCGATATCTCTTTTGTGTCGCACCCGGACGTCGCGATGGAACGTTTGAAAGGCGATCAGCCGCCACATGGTCTGCTTATGCTGGCTGACAACTTCACACAGGAAACACTGGATTGTTTCCCGCAGGCTCAGGCCTATGGCAGATCGATGAAGATCCCTTGTCTCGCCGTATTCCCGAAGGAACAACGTGACAGCGTCGACAACAGGATCCGCAGTACAAAATACGGCGCCACAGCCTTTCAGCCGGCGACGCTGCGAGAGATTCGTAAGCACTTCGAAGACGTACTGCACAGTTCCTAACGCCGGACGCATGGAGGCGGTGCTGTTCTATCAAAAAGAAGACGCAGAGATTTTCATCCCTGCGTCTTCTTCAATTTTTCAACTGTGCTACAGCGTTCTTCAGGCTGCGGAACTCAGGGGGCGAGAGCTTTGAGCCCAGCGAATCCAGTCAGTAACTTCTTCAAGATCCGGCTTGCGACCGCCGCGGACGATCCGTTCGCCTTCAGACGTATCTGCGAATGGCCCGACAACGGCCATCAGGTCAACCGGACGTTTGCCGGCGAGCTGTTCTGGATGAGTGATCCCACAGGCGACCAAAATCTGCGAATCATGACCGCGAAGCTCCGGAATCTGACAAACCAGGCGTGCCTGTGACTGCCATTGCTCGATCGTTTCCGCTGCGATCCGACGATTGTTCAGTTTGGAAGCGACTTCGGTCGCGTTAGCCGTCAGCAGGTCATCTACAGTGTAGATTCCTGCAGCCGCCAGTCGTTGAGCGGTCTTGGGGCCAATTGACGGTGCGGCCTCAACGTCGTCAGAACGGTTCAGATAGAATCGCAGCTCCCGCATGTTCTCGGACGATTCATTTTCCTGCCGTGACGATGTCCGATAAGACGATGAGTGGCGAGCGACTCGCTCACGCCGTCGGCTTTGTCGACGATCACGATCTCGGCGAGCGTTGGATGAGAGCCTTGGACGTGGCTGGCGTCGACGAGTTGTCGCTGACTGAGCGATTCTGGCTCGGCGGTAGCCTACACCATCAGCTTTACGGCCGCGGCGAGCGGCGTCGGCTGGAGAGTTGTGCTGATCAGTTGTGCGGACAAAGTACCGAGAGCGGGACTGCCGCGCTTCTGTGAGTGATCGGGCGTGCTGTGACCAGCGACTCCAGTTGATTGCCTGCTGGCGATCGATCGATCTGCCGGATCGTCGATAACGTGTTCCAGCCTGGCTTTCCTGAAACGCCACAACAGAATCGTAGACAGTTTCCGGACGCATTCGGCCCATTTCGACCGTCGTTTGGATTCCCGCCGCATAAAGCAGTTCTGCATCACTGCGTCTCAGCATTGGAATCTGCGTCGCCAATTCGGCCTGGCCCCGCCACGCTCGGATTCGTTCCTGGCTGATCGAATAACCGTGTTGCCGGAAGCGAGCTTCAAGCTCTTCGGGTGACTGCGACAGCAACTCATCGATCGTTTCGATTTCGGAGGACCGGAACGCTTCAACCTCAGCAACTGTCAGGCCGGAAAGATCTTCGACAGAATTGTCGACTTCCAGGTAGAACAGCCAATTGTTCTTTTCCTGTTTTTGAAATGGTGCAGGGGCAGGCTTTGGTGGTGCTGCTGCGGGAAGGCTCAGCAATGGTCTCGGCATTTCTATTGCCATCGGTTGGGGCAACAACGGAGCGACCGGAATTGGCTCAGCAACGATTGGCTGTTGAGGTTCAAGGTGCCGAATACTGGCATTTCGACGGGTAAACAAACTCAGAACGTCGTTTTGGCACGTGAAGAATAGAATCTGCTGGCCATCTTTGGCGACTTCCATCAGCAGGTCGGCAACAGCTTCAGCACGTTCGTCATCGGATGTGATAAACACGTCGTCCAGAATCAACGGGCACCGTTCGCCGTCCTCAGCGCGATACTGAATCAACGCCAGTCGCAGCGCCAGTGCGACCTGATCGCGAGTGCCGCGGCTGAGCTGCGAAATTGTCTGCGGCCGAGACGATTGGCGAGTAGTTGCCACGATCTGAGTGCCGATCGAATCGGCTGACAATTCGTAGCAGTCACCATCAGTCAGCCGTTCGATGTATTCCGACGCCAACGTCAGAACTCCAGGCGCGGAGTATTGCTGAAGCCGATCGAGCACAGTTCGCAGGCTGGCTTCCGTGCGTTCCAAAGTTGCCCATCGGTTCTGCAGTGTTTCCAGTTGAGCGTCAATATCAGCGATTGCTGTCTTCAGACGGTCAATGTCGCTTAGTCCTGCAGCGGCCTGCAAACTGCTGCGAAGGTCCATCACTTCGTGTTCCAGCCGCTGGATACGATCGGCGATGTTTCTTCGTTCCGCGTTCCTGGCGTCAAGTTGCTGTCGCAGGCGATTTAGCTCTGCTTCCAGTTCAGCAATGTTGCCGTGTGCACTTGCTCCGTAATTTCCGACGCGGCGGAATTCCGCGTGGTTCTGAGACCGGCAAACTGCTCCATGCTGACGACTTTCCGAAAGAATATCTTCGCTGCGATTCAGTTCTTCGCGAAGCCCGTCGATCTTTCCCTGCAACACTGCGTTGACGTTCTGAACGTCTTCTACGGTCCGCTGGCCAAGCAGAATTTCGAGCGATGATTCCTGTGAAGCAATCGCCTGCTCATGCTTTCGAACGTAGTCACACAGCGAAAAGACTTCACTGCGAATATGATCGCCAACAAATTCGTTATTGGCGGTGTTCAGCGATCCTGTGAAACCTGTGTTTAGGCTCTCGTGAGTATCGACCCGCTGTTCCAGTCGCGACACCAGCGCTCGAATTGACTTCAATGAATCATTGCTGTTCATTCGAGTCGTTGCGTTCGAAGGCAGTGAAGAAATTTCATTCTTAATCGCTTGTTGGATCTCCGACCACCGATGCTGTCGTGCTGTCAACTCCGCGATGTCCTTTTCGATTTCATGCCGATCAAGGCTGACGATATTTCGGCGTCGTAGATCTTCCAGCCTTTCTTCCAGGCTGCGAATTTGTGTCTGCAGCTGCACGATCTGTTGATCAACTGCGGCCAGTGTCGCGTGCAATCGGCGAAGTTCTGCTTCGATCTCAGCGATCCTTGCAGGAATTTCAGGAGACGTTCGTCGCATTTCTGTGAGTTCACGAGACAACTCTTCGCGACGATGGCGGAGTTGCGAAATTTCTGAACGAAGGCCACCCGCTGCATGTGTTCCTTCTCGTTCTGCGACGCATTGCTCCATTGCGCGTTGTGTTCTCAGGATTTCGTCTTCAGAACCGGAATGATCATCGCCATCGAGGCACAGGCGTGTTAGCAGATCGAAACGCGCTGCTTCCTGATCGCCGACGCTGAAGATTTCTCGATAGACCGTTTCGTTGATCCACCGCGGGAGATCTGCGTGTGAAGCGGGAACAGAAACGCCCGTGGCAAGGTCCATTACAGAAAGGTCAGATGCAATGCCACGATGTCGCTCGCGTGCCAGTCGGCAGGAACGTCCCTGGGATTCCAACGAGACCGAACCGCCAAACCGACGATCGTCTGCCTGAAACCCTTCGTGCTCTGTGGTGTACCCAAACAACAAACCACGAAGGAAACTGACTGCGGTGGTTTTTCCGCTGCCGTTGCCGCCGTGAACAACTGTCACTCCTGGAGCGAGGTCTTTTAGCTGAGCATTACTCAGAACACCAAATTGATCGACCGAGATATCAATAAATCGCATGAGTCTGTTCCTTGATAGAATTCCGATCAGGAACACGCGTTCCTGTGTTTTCCTGCAACCCCACCGTGTTGCCCTGACTATTTCACTAAGCCGCTTCAGCTAACATCTGCAGTCCAACAGGTAGTTCTTCTGAAACGCCATCGCTGCCTCGCAGCAGGCTGGCAGTCACACGAAAACCATCTGATTCGCGAGTCGTGACGCTGCCAGTGACAACATCGAAGTACTCTTCCACTGCCGCACTGTCGGCACATGCAAGCTGTAAGCTGGCCGTCTCACGGAAACGAATTTTCCGCGGCCAAACACCCTGATGGCCCGACTCAAGATGATTTCTCAAACGCCCCAGCAAATGATGTTCGAACAGATTCGAAACCTCGTGAGCGTCGCTCTCCATTGGGGCATTCACGATCCAATCGACAATGACCGTTTGCCCTGAAGCACGCTGAAGCGACTTTGATGCCTGAGCGATCTCGTTTACTAAACGGTCGGCAGATGTGAGTTCGGTCAGGTTCAGCTTTTCTGAAGCAAACCGGATTGGGTTGCTGGCTACAAACGAAGACTCCAGCGTGGCTTGTTGAAAATCAGCGTCAACAACAAGGCAACCGTAGTCTCCCGTTTCGGTGCTGTTGATCGGCTGAACGGCTCCAGCAGAACGAGTTAGCGTTTCCTGTCGAGACCTTTGGTCATGATGATCACTGGCTCGCAACGATGGAGATGCATGATAGTGCAACTGGCCTCGTTGGTGTTGAGTTAGCGTGGCGCGTGAATCCGTGGTGATGACGAGTTCATTGATCGCATGCCCCAGGCGGCCATTCGTTGTGAGTTCAATTTGGCCACCGGCATCCGTAGACGCATGCAACGATTCGGAACGATTGATTACAACATCACAGATCCGTTGCAGGGCTTCTGATGTGCGTTGATCATCGGCAACTGCAACAATGCGAATTCCTTCGCGACGCAGTGGAGCAAACTGTTCGTTGAGCCAGTGCGCGGCGGATTCGAGGTCCTCCGGCGAATCACAAATACTGCCTGCGATAAAAAGGAAGTCAGCTCGCTGAGTCAAAGCCGTTTCGATGACGTTTCGCACTGCGTGTCGAACGCCCGCTGTCGCCAGTTGCAAAAGCCAGGTCGGTGGGGCAGCGACGCCGGAAATGGGGCTCGCGAGTCTTAGAAAATCGGTGTGAACGAAACGGATCGCTGACATTATTGGCCTCCTTGCACTTACCGAACGTGATTCGGCTGAAAAATCGGCAGCTCAATCCCTGAGTTGCACTGCTGTTGACCCCGGAAAATACGGGGTCATCGCACGATGGCCGAACAATCTACCGAATCGCAAAATTCTCGCCAAGAGCAGTTCGGCGTTTTTTGCCGGACGGGAGAATTGCAGGCAGGGCCTGCCGGTTACCGCATCTTTTCCGCAGCCGCTACGGCGAGTTCGTCACACCGCTCGTTTTCGGCGTGGCCGGAATGTCCCTTCACGACGGTGAAGGTGACTTGATGCTGAGGAATCAGTTGGTCCAGCTGCTGCCAGTGTTCTACATTCATTACCGG
Organism: uncultured Planctomycetaceae bacterium; assembly: GCA_964481505.1. Lineage (GTDB taxonomy): Bacteria > Planctomycetota > Planctomycetia > Planctomycetales > Planctomycetaceae > Fuerstiella. The sequence goes on from CAYZYB010000074.1 coordinate 9,377, forward strand.
TTTCAGCTTTTTGCCTTCCTTGCGTTTCCAGCCATTCGCTTTCCAGCCATGCATCCACGTCTCGCAGCCTTTGGCGACGTAGGTGCTGTCGGTGACGACTTCAACTCGCGTGCGTCGGGTCAGAGAGTTAAGCCCTTCGATGACCGCCTGCAGTTCCATGCGATTATTGGTGGTTTCTCTTTCACCACCGCTGAGTTCGCGTTCTTTGCCGCTGGCGGGGTGTCTTAGAATGCAGGCCCAGCCACCGGGGCCGGGATTTCCTTTGCACGCGCCATCCGTGAAGATTTTTACAAACGGCAATGATTCGGAAGAACCGGTCATGCGGAATGGCCCTGGGAGTTTGTGGGACTCGTCGTGCGGCAGATTGTTGGACGCGGATTATCGTTCTCGATACACGATACGACCGCGGTTGAGGTCATAGGGGCTGACTTCAACAACGACTCGGTCACCCGGAACGATTCGGATAAAGTGCTTTCGCATCTTGCCGGCAACGTGTGCCATAACAGTGTGGCCGTTCTCAAGCTCAACGCGAAACTGTGTATTCGCGAGTGCCTCAACGACACTGCCTTCGACCTGGATTGCTTCTTCTTTCGCCATTCTTCTAAACGCAGCTCCTGATTACGTGGATCTTAAACGTGCGAAACCGATTTCCGCGACGCTGAGCCCGAATTCGTAAGCAGTAGCAACCCGTGAGGGACGACGATCGCACGAAAAATCGAGACATCACTAACGTCGGCCAACCTCCTCTTTACATGAAAGGGACGTCGCCGAATCCTGATTCACGGCACCTTCCTGAGACATTTGTCTGCAACAGTGTCGGATCAGATGTGAATCGTTACACTCATCCACCGGAAACTCAAGGGGGAATACGCCTTACACCGTCACTCGGGGCTGATTTTCCCGCGATCTCTGCAATCCTGAACGCAATTCGAGAATTCGAAGCGTTTCCTCCAGGCCGTTTACAATTCCCTAAGCCCGATGCATCCCTATTCTGGAATCCCCGAACTCTCCGGCACCGGCCTTTCTGTCGGCGTTGTCCGCGTTCCGGTGGAGCAGAACATTCCGTTTACGAGCCGCGTGCAGGCGGTTGTCGACACTGCCGAGTTTCAGCGTTTGCGACAGATTACGCAGCTCGCGCTGGCGTCGCGCGTCTACCCGGGAGCCGTTCACAGTCGCTTTGAACACGCTCTGGGGGTCTACCACAATGCGCTGCAGTATCTTTGGCAATTGGGGAAGGATGCGAGATTCGCTTCTGTTGTTTCCTCTCACGACGCCGAAGTGCTGATTGTCGCAGCTTTGTTGCATGACATCGGGCACTGGCCCTTTTGTCATCCCATTGAAGATCTTGCGCTGGACGAAATGCCTCCGCACGAATCTTTCGCCGCAGAGTTTTTGGGGCCAAACAACGAACTCACGCACGTTCTGCGAACTCTTTGGAACGTTGAGCCGGAAGAAGTTCTGGAGGTGCTGACCGGCAAGTCCGACAATTCCAGCCTCCGCCTGAGGCAGTCGATTTTGTCCGGACCGATTGATATCGACAAGATGGACTATCTGACGCGAGACAGTCAGCATTGCGGTGTGCCGTACGGACGCAATTTCGATCGACAGCGGCTCATCAGTTCTCTGATTCTTAACGAAGCGGGCGACGGCCTGGCGATCACGTCAAAAGGGAAAACGGCAGCGGAGATGATGGTCTTCGCGCGGTACGTGATGTTCAGCGA
>CAYZYB010000075.1:0-11003 GCA_964481505.1 uncultured Planctomycetaceae bacterium
GCTCAGTCCAACCCCGGCCACCCATTTCAAAGTCTACAATCTGCAACCACACCCTGTTCCTGCTGGCCTTCCATCGCGCCGCGCACTGCACGACAAACCCTATGGATTTCGTTACATTTCTGCCTTTCAAAGATCTTCGCGTCTCTATCTAAACAATGTCCTCTAAACAAACTTTTCAACTCGTCAGCGAATTTGAGCCTGCCGGAGACCAACCGGCGGCCATCTCGTCGCTGGTTCGCGGCATCAACGAAGGCAAGAAGTCGCAGGTACTTCTGGGCGTTACGGGCTCCGGCAAAACCTTCACCATGGCCAACGTCGTTCAACAGGTGCAAAAGCCGACGCTGGTGCTGTCGCACAACAAAACTCTGGCGGCGCAATTGTACTCCGAATTTCGCGAGTTCTTTCCGAACAACGCGGTGAGCTACTTCGTTAGCTATTACGACTACTATCAGCCGGAAGCCTACATCCCTCAGCGCGATATCTACATCGAAAAAGATGCATCGATCAACGAGGAAATCGACCGACTACGACTGCTGGCGACCAGCGCATTGGTCAGCCGTCAGGATGTGATCGTTGTATCCACAGTAAGTTGCATCTACGGCCTGGGATCCCCAAAAGACTATCTGGAAATGATGATCCCGCTGCATGTGGGACAGCAGATTGATCGCGACGCATTGCTGCTGAAGCTCATCGACATTCAATACGACCGCAATGACTACGATCCTGGCCGCAGCAAATTTCGAGTGCGCGGCGATGTCATTGAGTGCTGGCCAGCCTATGAAGAATTCGCCTACCGCATTGAACTTTGGGGCGATGAAGTTGAGAAACTATGCGTCATCGATCCGGTCACCGGAAAAGAATCAGAATCGCTGCAGGACATCTACATCTATCCCGCCAAACATTTCGTGCTCCCGCAAAGTCGCATCGATGGAGCCTTGAAGGAAATTCGCGAAGAACTGGAAACACAGCTCGAAGTCTTCCGAAAAGAAGGCAAGCTGCTGGAAGCTCAGCGATTAGCCGCGAGAACACGCTACGACATGGAACTGATGCGGGAAACCGGATTTTGCCCTGGCATCGAAAACTACAGTCGTGCATTAGCCGGCCGCAAGCCTGGCGAACCACCGTACACTCTGTACGACTTCTTCCCGGACGACTTTCTGATGATCGTCGACGAATCGCACGTCACGATTCCTCAGATTCGAGCGATGTATGCAGGCGATCAGGCTCGCAAGTCGACACTTGTAGAGCACGGTTTTCGAATTCCAATGGCGAAAGACAATCGGCCACTGCAGTTTGACGAATGGAACGAAAAACAGAAAAGTCTGGTTCTTGTTTCAGCGACGCCCGCAGACTGGGAACTGGAGCAATCCGAGGGTGAAGTTGTTGAACAGGTCATTCGGCCTACGGGCCTCGTCGATCCGGTAATCCACATTGTCCCGGCTCGCGGACAGGTGCCGCATCTGCTTGAAGCAATCCGTGATCGAACGGAGCGAGGCGAACGTACGCTGGTGACGACACTCACCAAGCGACTAGCGGAAGACCTGACGGGCTACATGAAAGAGCAGGGGATACGCTGCCAATGGCTGCATTCAGAACTAACGGCGATCGAACGCGTCGAAACTCTGCGTGAACTGCGCGAAGGCGTCCACGATGCCGTCGTTGGCGTGAACCTGCTTCGAGAAGGTTTGGACCTGCCGGAAGTTTCACTGGTTGCAATCCTGGACGCCGACAAAGAAGGCTTCCTGCGAAGTGAAACCAGTTTGATCCAGACGATTGGCCGATCCGCTCGAAACGTCAACGCGGAAGTCATTCTTTATGCCGACAAGGTGACCAACAGCATGCAAAAGGCAATCGATGAAACCAATCGACGCCGCAAGTTACAAACGGCCTACAATGTCGCCAACGGAATTACGCCGGAGACCATTCAAAAAGCAATTCGCCGCGGGATCGAAGAAGAGATCGCTGCGAGAAAAGTGGAACAGGAATCCGTGGGCGTTAGCACTGAAGAGCAGTTTGTCACGGAAGAATTGATCGCCGAGCTGGAAGCCGAAATGCTGGAAGCGGCAAAGTTGCTCGATTTCGAACGAGCGGCGCAACTGCGCGATCGAGTGCATGAATTGAATCAAAAGATTGGCGAACCAGTCCCCGCACAGAAGTCTAAGAAGACCACTCGCGGGAAGAAAAAAGGTCGCCGACGCAGAGGGCGTTAGCTGCCTGTTGAAAAACGTATTCGCAAATATTTTCGGTAGGCCACTGGCTCCGACAGCGCTGGTTTTCTGCGATCGCAATGTTCAACAGGGCACTGACAGAGCGAGTGGCACACATCTTCAACCGGCTGTTTGTGCTGCATCGCGGAAACGCAATCCTGGAGGTTCCGCTACTAAAACACGGCCAGAAACCTGAAGTTCCTGGCCGTGTTTGATTCATTTCTGCAACACAAAGAGTGAACTATTTGTCGCCATCTTCAGGAGCATCATCGCCAGCTCCAACAGCAACCGGTTCTCCAGCAGGCTCTTCGGTTTCATCTTCGATATAGCTGCTTTCGAACTTCAACTGCTTCTGATCACCAACTTCGGCAACTTCGACCTGAATTCGATTCTTGCCCTCAAATGTACCACGCAAAAGTTCTTCTGACAGTGGGTCTTCGATAAAGCGTTCGACACTTCGACGCAGCGGGCGAGCACCGTAGTCCAGTCCGTCTTCGGCTTCGCCTTTGTCAATAATGAACCGACGAGCATCGTCGCTCAGAACCATGAGCAGGCCCTTCTCCTTGAGTCGCTCGTAGACTTTGTTCAGCTCGATGTCGACGATCTTCATCAGTTCGTCGCGAGTCAGCTTGTGGAACACAACGACTTCGTCGAGTCGACCAAGAAATTCCGGCTTGAACTGCTTCTGCAGTTCGTGCATCAGGTGCTTCTTCATTTCATCGTACGACCGTGTGTCATCCGCGTCGCGAAGCGTGTGCAGTCCCATACTTCCACCGTGAGCCATCTTGTTGGCTCCCGCATTGGTTGTCATGATCAAGATCACATTTTTGAAGTCGACCGTTCGACCGAAGCTGTCGGTCAGGTGGCCTTCTTCCATGATCTGCAGCAACATGTTGAAGACATCGGGATGAGCCTTCTCGATTTCGTCCAGCAGAACAACGGCGTATGGCCGACGTCGAATCTTTTCGGTCAGTTGACCGCCTTCTTCGTAACCGACGTAACCTGGAGGGGCACCAACCAGACGGCTGACGTTGTGCTTCTCCATATATTCTGACATGTCGAGCTGAATGAGCGAGTCTTCTTCGCCGAACATAAATTCTGCGAGCGTCTTGGCCAACAACGTTTTACCGACACCAGTTGGGCCGGAGAACAGAAAGATACCCGTTGGGCGTTTTGGATCTTTCAGCCCACTTCGACTGCGGCGAACGGCTTTGCAGATCTGAGTGATCGCTTCGTGCTGACTAATGACCTTCTCGTGAAGTTCGTCTTCCATCGCCAGCAGGCGAACGGTGTCTTCGCTGGACAGTCGAGTCAGTGGTATGCCGGTAATTTTGGCAACCACTTCCGCGACGACTTCTGCATCGACAACACCATCGGTCTGTTTCGACTTTTCACGCCATTCTTCAGTCAGCGTGTCTTTCTTTTTACGAAGCTTGTCAGCCTGATCGCGAAGTGATGCCGCTTTTTCAAACTGCTGCTCTGCAACCGCATCTTCTTTCGCCTGATTCAGACGTTGAATTTCGTCTTCAATTTCTTTCAGATCCGGCGGACGGACCATCGACTTCAGACGCACGCGTGCACCTGATTCGTCAATAACATCGATCGCTTTGTCCGGCAGGCAGCGAGCGGTAATGTAACGGTTAGACATTTCGACGGCAGTTTCCAGAGCGTCGTCTGTGATCTGCACGCGGTGATGCTCTTCGTATCTTTCACGCAGGCCCTTTAGAATTTCGACAGCTTCGCCTGGCGACGGTGGATTCACCATCACGTTTTGGAAGCGTCGTTCCAACGCACTGTCTTTTTCGATGTACTTGCGATACTCGTCCAGCGTGGTCGCTCCAATGACTTGAAGTTCGCCACGACTGAGTGCTGGCTTCAAAACGTTAGATGCGTCAATAGCACCCTCTGCTCCACCAGCACCAACAAGGGTGTGAAGTTCGTCGATAAACAGAATCGTGTTTTTAGCGCGACGAACTTCGTTCATCACGGCCTTGATGCGTTCTTCGAACTGGCCACGATACTTTGTGCCCGCAACCATCATCGCAAGGTCGAGCACGATGATACGCCGTTCCGCCAGGAGGTCCGGAACCATTCCATCGACGACCATCTGAGCAAAGCCTTCGACGATTGCCGTTTTACCAACGCCCGCTTCGCCCAACAAAACTGGATTGTTCTTTTGGCGACGGCACAGAATCTGAATAACACGTTCGATTTCGCGTTCGCGACCGATAACCGGGTCGAGTTTCTTTTGTTTGGCGAGTTCGGTCAGATCGCGACCGAAGCTGTCCAGAGCCGGAGTCTTGCTGCGTGAACCGCTGCGTTGCGAACCGCCTTCCGCTCGTTCGCTGGGAGGACCGCCGCCACTCTCAGCAGATTCCAAACCGTGTCCAAGTAGATTCAGAACTTCGTCGCGAACGTCATCCAGTTTCATGTTCAGGTTCATCAAAACCTGAGCGGCAACGCCTTCCTGTTCTCGCAACAGTCCGAGCAGCAGATGCTCTGTACCGACATAGTTGTGATTAAGATTGCGAGCTTCTTCCATCGCATACTCAATCACCTTTTTGGCACGGGGGGTTTGAGGAAGCTTGCCCATGGTGACCATGTCCGGCCCCGTTTGAACGATCTTCTCGACCTCAATGCGAATCTTGCGAAGATCGACATCAAGGTTCTTCAGAACGTTAGCGGCAACTCCGGAACCTTCTTTCACAAGCCCCAGCAGAATGTGTTCTGTGCCGATGTATTCGTGATTGAAACGCTGAGCTTCCTGATTGGCCAACTGCATGACCTTGCGAGCTCGATCTGTAAAGCGTTCGTACATTTGCTTTCTTTCCGTTTCATTTTCAGCAAAGGCTTCGGTCTGCATTCTGCGATGCGAACCGTATAACCGGCATCATGCCAGTCGTGCCCGAAGTGATTTAGTAAGTCTAAGGTTCAAAACCAGTCCATGAAGCGACTGGTCTCTTCATAGTCTGGATTTCAGAATCCCAATGAGGGTTGCAACGAGCGAACTGTTCACCCTGCAGCCCTCTGTAAGGGAATGTCCCCGGTTGTTTCAGTAATAAAAGGCCTGACCCATACCTTCCGCAGAAACAGACGGAACACCGCACGCCACTTTGACAGCGACATGCCCAAACCAATCACTCTGCGAAAAGCATGCCGGATTCTAGGAGGGACCCCTGTTGACGACAAGACAGCACTTTTCCAGTAACGCATCTGAAACGCCGGATCGCAGTGAAAACAGTGAAGTGACGGCATTTTTCGCCAATTCTGATGCAGACCACGTCGCTTTTGGCAAAAATAGTCGGCATGCCTCCAGAGAATTTTGGCGAATTCGCACCGCCACGGCATTTCTGACAGTCGGCTGACGCCGTGCTCGTTTCGAAAACACTCACACCTGAGACCCTTCTTGTGACGTCAAGATTTACGCGACTCGACATGACTCCATCCTGCGAAAGGATCCTTGCGCGTCTCGATTCGTTTGATGTGGCGAATGACACCACTGAAACCGGACATCTGGTGCTCGCGTTGCTTGCCGAAGAGTCGCTTGGAGGAAAATGCCTGCACGATTTAGGAATGTCCATCGGCATCATCGCGAAAGGCTGCCTTGGTGAAGGTCCCGCAAGAACGGCAACCGAACTGCTCAAAGAAGACGATCTGAACACAAACGTGCTTCCGCGTGAATCGCCCAGGGCTTCCATCGGCGCAGCGCCTCAATGGTGTCGCGAAATCCTCGAACGCGCCCAGGCAATCGCACGTCGTCAGAATCGAGAGGGAGCTGGAGGAGAATTATCGACCGAACACCTGTTGCTGGCCGTAGTCGATATTGGTGGGACGCTGCAGACTGTTCTGCAGGAACATGGTGTTACGATGGAAACGGTGTGCGCAGAACTCGATACTGGAGGTGGAGACACGCGAGAGCTTCACACGCTTGCCGTAGATTTTGAACTCGAAGTGGATGAAATCGCCTCCACCGCTTCCACCCCGGCAACTTCCGAATCCAAGGCAGAATTCCGGGAAGTGGAATCGAATGCCAGAGTACTGGCTGTGATCGACGCGAATCTAAATCGAGCGCGAGAAGGTCTCAGAGTCCTCGAAGACTACGCGCGATTCGTGCAGCGTGATTTGACAGCAACATCTGAGTTAAAAAGCCTTCGCCACGATCTTGTCGCGACGGAATTGGCATTCCGCGGCTCTCAGACAGGCACCATGACTCAACGCGACACGGAAGCGGATGTCGGAACTCAGCTTTCCACTGCCGGCGAAATGCGCCGACCGATGCTAAGCGACGTTGTTGTTGCGAATTCTCGACGAATTCAGGAAGCGCTCCGGAGTCTCGAAGAATTCGGCAAGATTGTTGACCATGATTTCGCCGCGGCAGTGAAGCAACTGCGATATCGGAGCTACGCCGTCGAACAAAACGTCGTTGCCGCAACCCACACCACGCCCCCCATACCCCTGCGCAGCGACAGACAGGCGACATTGCAGCACGCGCAATTGTACGTGTTAATCACAGAAACACTGTGCGCGGGAAACTGGAAGACAGTCGTTGAAGGAGCACTCGCTGGCGGCGCGGACGTTATTCAGCTGCGTGAAAAACAGCTTGGCGATGAGGAGTTGATTCGACGAGGACGCTGGCTGGCTTCCAGGTGCGAAGAGGCGGGAGCGTTGTTTATCCTGAACGACTGCGTCGATCTGGCAATCGCCTGTGGAGCTCATGGTGTACACCTTGGACAGTCAGACGAATCTATTGAAGATGCCAGAGCTCGACTTTCGCCCGATCAGCTCGTCGGGATTTCAACACACGACATCGCTCAGGTCCGAAACGCATGTCGGAACGGAGCGGACTACCTGGGAACGGGGCCCGTGTTCCCATCGCAAACGAAATCCTTCGACGATTTCCCTGGTCTCAACTTCGTTTCCGAAGCAAACGCTGTAGCCGATCGTCCGTGCTTCGCGATCGGTGGCATTGCGTACGATAATCTGGCGCAGGTACTGACGGCCGGTGCCGATCGAGTGGCGGTTTGCAGTGCAGTGATTGGTCAGGCCGACTCCGCTGTCGCAGCCAGAAAAATCAAATCGCGACTTGCTGCGGCAACATCCATTGACGTTTCAGGTGTCAGCTGCCACCAAGGGTGAGCCTCATTCATCGCAGCATCGATCACTTTCGAAATGCAGTGAAAGAACTGTGGGGGCTGAGTCTCGATTTTGTGATTCCGTGGCAGTGCACTCTGTGCAAAACATCTGTTGATGAACGCAACTCCACAACCCAGCGCGTGTTTTACTGCCGAGCGTGCGAAGAGCGATTGACAGAATCCGTCCAGACGCCACAGGAAAGCTGCGAACGCTGCGGCGCAATACTCGGACCATACGTCTCCACAAAGTCCGGCTGCGTTCATTGTCGCGACAAGCCGCTTAAGTTTGATTCCGTGACCTGTTTGGGAATGTATAATGAAGTCCTTCGCGAGGCCATTTTGTCTGCGAAGTACTCACCATCAGCCGTCGGCATGCAGGGACTATCCCAACTGCTGATTGAATCACGTCTGGATTCCATAAAGGCCTTTGATCCGGATGCCGTGATCCCAATCCCACACCACTGGCGGATGCGTTTAACGCGTCACTTCAACTCATCGGCCATCATCGCCAATGCAGTCGCGAAGGCACTCAACATGCCACTGGACGATGCCACGTTGACTCGCGCCCGACTCACGCGCCCGCAAAAGCGAATCGCACTGAAAAATCGATTCGACAATCAGAAAGGTGCGTTTCGTGTCCGAAGCCCGGACCTTCTCAAAGGAAAACGCGTCCTTCTTGTTGATGACGTTCTGACCACCGGCGCGACGTGCAGCGAAGCAGCGTCGATGTTGAAAAAGAACGGTGCCAGGGCCTGTTGCGTTGTCGTGATCGCTCGCGTTCTTGATTCCTCTGGAGCGTGAAGCAACGAACGACTCACGGCGAGTCCGTTCCTGATCAGGTGCGCGAACGGAGAAGGCATTATCAGATGTCTTTCACGTTCTTTTTGAGGCGTGACCAGCAACGAAATGAGATGGATCGGTCATCTGGCGATGATCAGTCCACCATGTCGGAAGGGCCGAAGTCCTCTTGTTCGTGACTGAGACCAATATCAACCGCATTGCGGTGACGAATGGCTGCGTGGACAGCATCGTACGTCTCGTAAAAGATGTGGCCGTCACCAAGGTGTTCGAGAATCCTGGTGTCGTCCATCACTTTCAGCACGGAACCCTTAACGTGGGAGATAAAGATCTCGACGTTTCGACCGCGGAGTTCATCGATGACCTCCACATACGTGTCTGCCGCTGTTGAGTCGAGCGCGTTCATGCTCGACGCGTCAAGCACAACCGCAACTGCATTCGGCATCTCACCAAGCCGTTGGTAAAGTACCTCTTTGAGATAAGCGACGTTTGCGAAGAAAAACTGAGCGTCCATGCGCAGGATAAGAATGCGATCGAACGTCTCAACTTTGTCGAAGTGATCTTCGCATCGAAAGCTCTGTGTCTCAGGAACCAGTCCGAGAACAGAGATCCGAGGGCGGGCGGAGCAGTAGATCAGCCACAGGAGCGATGCGACGACACCGATGAGGATGCCGAGTTCGACGCTAATGAAAAGTGTTGCCAGGAACGTGATGGCAAGCAGGACAAGGTCGTCACGTTTCACCTTCCACAGGTGGATGAACTCCTTGATGTCGATCAGATTGGTCACCGCAACAAGAATGATGCCAGCCAGAACGGCCGTCGGAAGATAGAAGATAATCGGCGTCAGGAACAACAGAGCGACTGCAACTGTGGTGGCGGTGACAAGGTTGGCCAGCGGTGTCCTGGCTCCGGCACTGGCGTTTACCGCCGTGCGAGAAAGTGCCCCGCCGACAATATAGCCGCCAAACAGCGACGTCCCGATCTGCGCCGCGCCCAGGCCGATGAGCTCCTGAGATGGCGATATTTCATATTTATTCTGACGGGCATAGATCTTGGCGGCCGAGATGCTCTCCATGAAGGAGATCAGAGCAGCGACGATGGCCGTCGGCAATGCGGCCTGAATGGTCTGTGCGTTGATCGTCGGCATCGAGAAGCCAGGCAGGCCGGGCGGAATCGCACCGACCAGCGCAACGCCGCGAGACCCCAGGTTAGCGAAGTAGGCCAGCACGATGCCGATGACGACTGCGATCATCGCAGCAGGCAGCTTCTTATTGTACTTCTTCACACCAACGATCACGGCCATCGTCAACAACCCGACGCCGATCGTGATTATGTTAGCGCTACCGAGGTTCGGTATCATCGCGCTCCACTTCGCGAGAAAGTTACCGCTGGGCTTGTCGATGCCCAGGAAGCCAGGGATCTGAGTGGTGGCGATCACGAGTGCAGCTGCCGCAGTGAACCCTGACACGACCGGGTGAGACAGCAGATTGACCAGGCCACCGAGCCGCAAAACTGCCAGAAGGATTTGAACGATGCCAGCAAGCAAGGTGATCATCGCCGCCGCCGCCAGGTAAGCCTCCGGCGGCGAGCCTTCGGGCACCATGGTGGCCAAACCACCGGCGACCACCAGCGACGCCATCGCCACTGGACCAACCGAAAGCTGACGCGACGTGCCAAGCAGCGCGTAAAGAACCAGCGGCACAGTCGAGGCGTAGAGCCCGGCATACGGCGGCAGCCCGGCGATCTCGGCATAAGCCATGCTCTGCGGAATAATCATGACGCCCGTGGTTAGACCGGCGGTCACATCAGCCGTGAGCGTGGAAGCGCTCATGCTTCGTGCCCATTCAAAGGGCGGAAAGAGGCGCTGGAGCAGTGGTTTATTGTTCATCGGACGGTCGCCCAATTAAAGTTGGTGCGACCCAGTCACGTTGTCCAAGTAGGTGGAGAATGCCGACCACCAGAACCAACGCGAGTTTGATAAGTGGATGGTTAAAATTCATTGGCAGGCTACCCCCGTTACGCGAGTCAAACACCGAAAATCACAGAACGAAACTTCAAAGCCGAAGTAACAAACTTCGTATATTTTGATCTGCGATTGCAAAAGGCAACATCAGACAGGCTCTGCCCTCACACACACGATTGTTTTCCGGACACTCAAACTCGACGCGGCAACTACGTTGCGCATGCAGCAGTGAACAACCACTACTTAGACTCTGGGGTTCCAACCTAAATGACACCATAGGTTTTCAGGGTTGCGGTTAGCAAGGCCATTTCTGCGTCAGACAGTGGCGTCATCGGCAACCGCACCGGGCCACAGTCCATTCCGGCGAGCGCCATAGCTGCCTTAACCGGAACCGGATTCGTCGACAGCCCCAACATATCACGGCATAGTGGGAAGAGTATATGGTGCCATTCCTGAGCTTTCGTGATGTCGCCGGAAGTGAACGCAGCCACCAGACCAAGTACATCTTTGGGAATCAAGTTGCCCGCAACAGAAATGATCCCGCTACCGCCGATGGACATCAAGGGCAGCGTCATGCTGTCGTCGCCAGAAAGAAGAGTCAGATCTGAACCGGCCAAAATCTGCGATGCCTGGTCCAGCGAACCAGTGGCGTCTTTCACCGCAACAACGTTCGGACATGCTTCCGCGATTCGGCACACCGTATCCGGCTCAATATTCTTGGCAGATCGTCCGGGGATGTTGTACAGCACGGACGGCAGATCGACAGCTTCTGAAATAGCTTTGTAGTGTTGAAAGAAGCCTTCCTGAGTTGGCTTGTTGTAAGACGGAGCAACCTGCAGCGAACCGTCTGCACCAGCCGCCTTGGCATGGGCGGTCATTCGAATGGCTTCGGCCGTACAATTC
>CAYZYB010000076.1:0-11003 GCA_964481505.1 uncultured Planctomycetaceae bacterium
CCGATCTTTCTTATACAGAGACCAGTGTCCTGGCGGATGGATTCTATCGCGCCTGGGTTCGCGCGAGAAACGGCAACGGCGCCGGAGCCTGGAGTCCGGCAGTGACGTTCGGGGTGACAGCAACAGGCGCCGCAGCTGTTTTAACAGCGCCGACCGGTGACGCGAATTCATCGCAACCGGAATTCACCTGGACCGCCGGTGTTCCAGGCGGAACCTATCAGTTGTGGGTCAATCAAGTTGGCGGTCCTTCACGGGTCATCCTGGAATCCGGAATTACGGCAACAAGCTTTACGCCGGAGACCAGCCTTGAAGACGGTCTGTATACGGCCTGGGTTCGACAGGTTCCAGTGTCCGGAAGCCCGTTGGGATGGAGTCCCGCGTTTCGATTCGAAATTGGCGCCACAACGATACCGGTCAGGCCAACACTTGCTGTCGACACGTCAGGTGCCGCGCCAACGTTTTCGTGGGATGCGGATGCTAACGCTGTACGGTTCGAGTTGTGGGTTGAACACGACGGGGAACTCGTGCTCAACGTGACAGACATCATATCAATCGACTACGTTGCCACTGAGTTACAGACAGTGGGAGCTCACCGAGCGTGGCTGCGCGGAATTGGCAATAACGCCGTCGCTGGGCCCTGGAGTTCAGCGTTAGACTTCACCGTTTAGTTTAATGATCGAGCAACGTGGCGCCACAATCACCGGCCCGCGTTTCCTGCCGTGAACCGCTACTAATTTATCAGCACGGGTGAACCGGTGGTGATCGGGTCAAGCAGGTGGCGTTCGAAGAATGCAAGACAGGCTTCGACGGCCGTATATTCCAGGTAAAGTCGGTCGCCCGGTTCAATGATGACCCTCTGATCAGGATGTTTCATTGCATTGTACAGGTTCACTCGGAAGCGTTGAATCTGACCATCCGCCATTTTCCGCTCGATAATCACGCGACTCGCTCCGACAGTCACGTCCCGATTTAATACAGATACGCCACCGATCGCTCGGGTCGGAGAATTCAGCTGCGTCTGTCGAGAATAAGTGTCGGCCAGTAAAACAGCATCCAGGACGTCGATGTCCTGGTTGCGTGGCAGAGAATATTGACCGCCACCCAGCAAGCCTGCCGTAAAGAAGTTCTGGTCTTCTCGTGATTCCACAAGCACAATGTCACCGTCTTCCAGAAGGACATCATTGGGCGAGAACGGAATCACGTCACCCTGTGGCAGCGCCAGAGGAATGCGGATCGCATTTGGGTGCCGCGAGTCCGGAAGACAGGTTTCACAAGTTGGCGCCGGTGTTTGATATTCCTGCTCGCCAACCGGCACAAATGGTTCGGTGTGGCCTCCACGCAGCAGCGGGGCCGTCAGGTCTTGCGGCGAAGTGACGCCACCCGGTCCACCTGTCGTGTAACCTGCCTGTTGGATATCACTCGCCGTCGTTGTTCCGGGAAACTGCTTCCGCATAACGCTGGCATAGGCTTCTAACTGAGTAGGGCTCGGATTCGTAAATGGTTGCCGTGAACCGTAAGCCACCTGCGGCACCATCGGAGCTGCCGCTGCAAATCCTGATTGTCCTGGCAATCTCCGGTCGTGGCGTTTGAAAATATAAACTGCGTTTTCTGCCTGGTCGTTTGGCAGCCCGCCGGTTTCCAGCAGAGCGTTCAGGACATCGTTGCGAAAGGCCGGCAGTTCAACAACACGTCCCGAACGGCGATCTGCTTCGGCGCCGTTTGTTGGGGCAAGCAGTCTTGTCTGGCTGGATTCTTCCTGACGCACCACCATGACGTTCACGGCACGTTTCCACATCAGGCTGACGTGAATCTGCGTCTTTTCAGGTTGCAGCGGAGCGTTCGGGCCTGTTGTCAGCATTTGTCGGATCTTCTCTTCGATCTGCCATACCGTCAGGCCTCGCACGTGTATAACACCGACGCGTGGAACGCGGATGGATCCACCGTTTCGCACCGGCGTTGGATATCCGATTGCGGGCGCTACTTCGCGATCATCTGGAAACCGCACCGGCAGATCACTGGAAGAAGTATCGTTTATCCCTTCGACATAGATCCCGAGGATGTCGCCATCGCTGACGAGATGTTCGGGTGGCGGAGTCTGCCCCAGCAAACGCAGGTCGATAGAGCGATGCTCGGACTTCGGAATTCGATTCAGCACCTCCATCTTGTGCTCGATGGTGGCCGTGTAGGGATGGTAAATCGCTGAGCACCCACTGCAGCAAGCCACGAGCAGCAATAGTAAATGCATACGGAGCGGCAACTTCTGCTGCTGACAGAGTTGAGTGGCCGAGATCGCATGTGTTGTTTCACTGAAAAGAAGGACGGCTCCGCGCGTACCGCGATCCTCAGGCAGTAGTGTCTGCGCGACACAACGTTGCGAAAACGGTCGACGTAAGTCCATTCTTCAGTGTTTTTACTGGTTGAATTCACTTGCCAGCTATGCATCAGCCCAAGCTGCTCAAAGGCAAACTCTGCCTATAAAATCGACTTTATCGGTTGCGCATCTGAATCAAACTCTGCGGTTTGCAAGCGATGTGACGGGCGCTCCCGACACACGCACGGATGGCCCGACCAACTATGTCGTTGCAGGAACTGCATAGTCCTCATAGTCGCCATGTTACGGATGTGGCATTTTGGTGAATTTGGGGTTTTTGCGAAACACAAGTGAAGTTTGCGAGGCACATTACAGGACGCGTGGATGCATTCGTTCTGCGCACTGTTCTTCCTCCAACAGCTTCTTGAGTTTCTCTTGGACGCCAAATCCACCAACCTGACCGAAGTCTTCGATCCCATGCTCGCACTGCGCGCCTGCTGGATTCGGAAGCGATTGGCTGTTGCCGTTTTTCTAATGGTGGCTGGTGTGTCGTTCCTGGCGACCATGCGAATCAAGCCGGTTTATGAATCAGAGGCTTCGCTCATCGTTCGGCTTGGCCGCGAGAGTGCCGGGCTGGATCCGACAGCGACGACTTCCGAGATCACTCCGATCTACGAAACACGTGAGCAGGAATTGAACTCAGCGCTGGAAGTGATGCAGAGCCGTAAGCTGCTCGAATCTGTCATCAGCATCATCGGCGAAGATGTCATTCTTGACCCGGAGAAATTTTCGTTCGAAACCTGGCAGCATGCCCTGGAGACAACGGACTGGGAGCAGCTTGACCCGAAGGTGCTGCACAGCAGTAACAGCCTGCACGAAATCGCAGTCGAGAAAGTCTACCGAGCTGTCACGCTGGAAGTCGGCCGCAGCTCAAGTGTTATCGGCGTGACAAGCACGGCCGTGACGCCGGAATTGGCTCAGGCGATCACGAAAACTCTCGTGGACGCGGTTCAGGCCGAACAGGTTCGGTTGAACGAAACCAGCGGGCTGGAGTTCTTCGCGGACGAAGTACAAGCGAAACAACAAAAGCTCCACGAATCCCGCAAAGCGATCAACGATCTAAAAAACAGGTTAAGGCTGACGACTCTCGAAGGAGAACGCACTCGACTCGAAGACGTCATGACCACGATGGAAAAAGAGTTGAACAGCCTCAGACCAAAGCACGCCGGTGCAATCGAAGCCGTTCGCGTGATGACCGAAGAAGTCGCCAACATGCCGAACCGGACTCAACCCAACGATGCGACCGACATGCTGAGCAAGAAACTGCACGAACTGGAACTCATGCAGACTACGATGCTGACGAAATTCACGCCAAAGCATTTCCGAGTGCGGGATCTCAACAAAGAAATCGAACGGGTCCGTCAACAACTCAGCGACCCCAAGAACCGCAACGCGGCCAATCCCACACTCCGTGAATTAGAAGTCACGCTTTCCAGTGAACGTGTGAAAATCGCTGAGACCAGCGCTCAGATTCGTGAGTATGAAGCCTCGATCTCTTCGCTTCATTCGCAACTCACAAATCTCAACAACGCAGAAGCGGAGATGCTGACGTTAAGAGATCGTCAAAGCGAACAGATCGCCGCGCTGGCGAAAGCCACTCAAAAATACGAACAGGCGGCCGTCCTTGATCGATTGTCAAAGAAGAGGATCTCCAACATACGCATCGTGCAGCCAGCGACATTCAATCCGGTTTCTGCCAGCGCACCACGTTCTTTGGTGCTGTTAGCCGGCCTGTTTGTTGGATGCATTGCTGCCGTCGTGGTGCCTGCGATTGTTGAATTCGCAGCGTGGTACCTACGAACGCTCCAGTCTGAAAATCAAAACAACAATGAAGAAGCCTACTCTGGACCAACAT
Organism: uncultured Planctomycetaceae bacterium; assembly: GCA_964481505.1. Lineage (GTDB taxonomy): Bacteria > Planctomycetota > Planctomycetia > Planctomycetales > Planctomycetaceae > Fuerstiella. The sequence goes on from CAYZYB010000076.1 coordinate 4,227, forward strand.
CTGAGGAATTAGTTCCATGTGGTTAAAGCGAAAACAATCGGGTGAACAAGTTCGCAAGCTGACAATCGGCAGCGTTCTCGATGAAGACACGTTCTGGCAGGTCGTTCGCACGGAGAAAGAACGTGCGGATCGCAGCGGAATGCCGGTGACGATTGCTGTGTTCACTGTTAGCGACGACGTCAGCGAATTACACGCGGTAGCGGGTGGTAATGCTTCGGCGCTTTGTCACCTGCTACGTTCGACTGCGAGACTTACCGACCATGTCGGAATTGCGGGCGACAACGAACTTGGTGTTGTATTGTGGGGAACCCGAGAATTGGGAGCCTACCGTTACGTCAATCGACTGGGTGAGAAGGGCGAACGACTTGCGGGGGACTGTCGGCTGTTTGTCTACCCGGCAATCAGTGAGACTGTAACTCCAGACGGCGAAGCCACCGTTGATGAGATCCTGGACAAGGTTGGACGAGGTGGTAATCAGATTTTGGATCGCATTGCCGATGTCGAAGAGAAGTTGGCTCAGGCGCTCGAAGTCGAAACGCCCGTCGTGGCAGAAGAGGACTTCGAGGATCAGGACGAATCATTCGGCTTTGGCAGCAACGACGATGATGATGACTTCGGTCCTCCCACGGCTCCAGGGACGTCGCCGTCAGGTCAAGCGTCCTTTTCAATAGGATCTGGCAGCAACGCTGGAACTGCAACATTGATTGATCCGGTGGAAGCTGCCCCCCGACGATCTCCGTCTGGCAGTGCTTCAATCCCCCGCGCAGATGCGATCAAAACAGCTCGCGAGGCTGTCGAAGAAGGAAACTTGTCTGTGGTGGTGGAACCGCTGGAGAATCTGTTCCTCTTCCCGCACCCAATCTGGAAGCGGGCCATAGACATTGTCGGTTCTGCCTTTGGTTTGCTGATTCTTAGCCCTGTTCTGGCTTGTGTTGCGGCAATGATCAGGATTACGTCTCCCGGTCCGGCGTTGTTCAGGCAACTGCGTGAAGGTCATGGAGGAAAGCTGTTTACGATTTATAAGTTCCGCACCATGCGTGTCGGTGCTGATGCAGAAAAAGCACAACTGCAAACTCAAAGTGAACAGGACGGACCCGCGTTTAAGATGACGCACGATCCGCGAATTACGCCCATCGGCAGTTTTCTACGGAAGACGTGTCTGGATGAATTGCCACAGTTGTGGAACGTCCTGAAAGGCGACATGACTCTGGTTGGTCCGCGTCCGCTGGACTATCGCGAATCAGAAAAGATCGCTCGCTGGGGACGGCGCCGCATGCACGTCATGCCGGGTCTGACCTGCATTTGGCAGGTGCATGGCAAGTCGAAAGTTTCGTTCAACGAATGGATGCGAATGGACATTCGCTATTCGCAGAGAATCAATTTTCGGAATGACATCAAGCTTGTTATGGAAACGCTGAAGCAGGTCATTCTGCGGAAAGCGTCGCAATAGCCGAAGCGACAACGCGGAATTGATACACAACAACGGGACGCGGACTGCCATAGGAATGGGCCTGATGGCAGGCCGCTAACCACGTTTGAAATGCTGTACGATGATCGAAAATAACGAATTCAGAAAACAGCGTCTATTCGGAATCGAATTCGACGTTCTGACGATGAAGGATGCCGTTGACTGGGTCTTCAGGAGTATCGCTGTGGGACGACGTTCGGCATCGCGCTACGTGGTCACTCCCAACGTGAGCCTGACCATGCTGCATCAGGACTCCGCCAATTTCCGCCATGTGATTCACCATGCTGATCTAACGATTGTCGATGGGGCGCCGCTTGTGCGAGCTTCAAAATGGCTGGGCAAAGACCTGCCGGAACGCGTTGCCGGATCTGATCTTGTGTTTAATCTGTTTGAAGCAGCTATCGAAGAAATGCCGCTACGTGTTTTCTTGCTCGGTGCGGCTCCCGGCGTGGCCAATCGAGCGGCTGAAGTTGTTGAAGAAAGATGGCCTGCAGTAAACGTCGTCGGCACTTTGAGTCCCGATTTTGGATTCGAAAAGGATGCGGAACAGAATGCTGAGATTCTGAAAGAGGTCAATGCCGCCGAGCCGGACGTTTTGGTGATCGGACTCGGAGCTCCCAAACAGGAAACATGGGCCTACCGGCATCGCGAGCAAATCGGTGCGGCAGTCACACTCTGCGTTGGTGGAACGATCGACTTCATTGCCGGCGAACAAAAACGAGCGCCCACCTGGATGAGGAAGTCGGGAGTAGAATGGATCTGGCGTATGGCCACCAATCCGAAACGGCTTCTTGGCCGGTATGTGAGAGACACGATCCGTCTGCCTCGTTTGTTCCTTGACGAAATCAGTGGGCTGTGTCCAGTGAGTCAGGGCAACAACTTTTCGACGGGAGAAGCACAAATGTCCGTTGAATCACAAAAACAAAATCGAAGGTCTTAGACAGAACCTGAATTCGTGAGCGACCTTGCCGCCACAACTCGATCACCTCGCGCTCACCGACTACCGTTGCTCCCGGAATGGACAATGGTAGCCGGAATTACGCTTTTTATTGGCCTGGTGTTTCTGACAGGCGAACACCGCTGGGATCGATCAGGACTCAAAGACTACGTCGAAAGTGCGGAAGAGCGCGCAATCGCGGCAGGTAGCGGCAACAAAGTGCGACGAATCGCTTTCTTTGCGATTGGTGGCGTTGGCGCGGGGCTTTTGCTGATCGGCAGACGATTGCCAGCTCTACGGGAGCCAATGGGGCTCGCCTTGATTCTGGCATGCGGCTGGACCTACGCCAGCGTCGCCTGGGCAGACAGCATGGGCTTCACGGTAAAGCGTTTGATGCTGCTAACGTTGTGTTTGAGTGGAGCCGTTGGTGTGGCCAGCGCAATGACGTTGCGGCAAATAGCGATAGCGCTTTTGAGTGTAACGACGTTCTACATGATGCTGGGAGTCGTCGCCGAAATCATGCAGGGCAACTTTCGACCGTGGGCAGGTGGATATCGATTCGCAGGCACCCTGCATCCGAACGCACAGGCAACCAATTGCGGCGCGATGGCGTTGGGTGCTTTGGCGTTGTGGGTGCGTCGTCCCGGTGATTCGCCACAACACAGACAGGGAATGAGACGTTGCGTGGGATGCTTGTTTATTGTTGCCGTCTTTTTTCTTGTGCTCACCAAATCACGAACGGCAACGGCCGCCATTTTTCTTGTCATCGGAATCATTTGGGCGACTCGACAGCAACTTGGCCTGAATCTGATTTTGGGTGGCACCGGCTTGCTGGGAATTCTGACCTTGAGTTTCGTGCTGTCTGTGACAGGTGTGGGAGATTCTGTTGGTGAGGCGGCAAATCTAGGGCGAGCCGACAGCCAGGGCGCGTTCAATGGTCGCCTGCCGATTTGGAATATATGCCTCCGTCGCCTGGGAGCTCATATGCCGGTTGGTGTCGGCTACGATGGCTTCTGGACGCCCAAACGAATCGAAGATATTTCATGGGAATTAGGTTGGTCGATTTCTTCGGTGCACTCTGAATACATCGAACTGGTTCTTGGTGTGGGAATCGTCGGACTGCTGCTCTACCTGCTTGCACAGGGCGGATCAATTCTTTGGTTTTGGATTCGCTACTATCGGCTGGGACATGGTGGCGACGCGATGATCCTCGGTCTACTTCTCATTGGCGCTGTCCAGGGGTTCATGGAAACCGGCTATCTGCATCCGTATGCACTAGTCCCTTTCCTGACGCTCACCGGCATGTCGCGCCTCGCTTTTTTTACAGACAGACGAACAGCATGGCAGGGAGCCATCTGATAAATCAACAAACCACTTTTGGACAGGCGTAGCTAATGGTTACGACATTAGAAAATGACTTCGCAGTTGATGAGCGGAGGGGTGTCAATCCGGCACTGCCACCGCTTGATAGCTACTGGAAGCCACAACCCGAAACGTCGCGAGAGCGAATCAAGCTGCAGTTATTGCATCAGATTTCGAGCTTTGCGGGCTTGATGCGCCCAGTCATCGGACGCCTTGCGAAGTCATCTGTCAGCGTTCTGACGTATCATCGCATCGCATCGACTTACCAGGACACGCCCTTCCCCACGATCAATGTTACGCCGGAACGGTTTCGCAAACAGCTGGTAGGACTCAAGCAGGCGGGATTTCGATTCCAATCTCTGTCCTCCGTATTGGATGCCTGTGAAAACGGCACTCAGGAAACGCTTCCGGAACGCACCGTCGTAGTTACGTTCGATGACATCTACGACAATGTCTATCAAAACGCCTGGCCGGTTCTGCAGGAACTTGAGATCCCGGTGACGTTTTTTGTGAGCACGGCATTCATTGATTCGACAGAACCGTTCCTGTTTGACCCCTGGGCGATGACGCATCGATATCGCTACCAGGTGCCACGTGAAGCGTGGCTGCCCATCACCGACGCTCATTTGCGAACGATGTTGAATTCCGGCATGGCAGAACTGGGAGCTCACACAGACACGCATCAGGACTTTCGAAATCGACCTCAGGCGTTTGCTGCTGATCTCGCTATTGGCGTCCAAAAACTCAGCGAACGATACGGCGTAAAGGAGCTGCCATTCGCATTTCCCTACGGCATCCCACGCATTGGATTCACTTCTGAGGCTCTGATGGACGTCACCAAAAATCTCGGCCTCCGTTGTGGTTTAACCACAGGCGCCCACACGAATTCTACATCAGCAAGCCCTTTCGGTTGGGGGCGATTTCACGTCTTCCAGCACGATACTCCCAGATCTTTGGCTGCGAAAATTGACGGCTGGTACGAATGGCTACCGAAAATTAAGAACCTTCTCACACGAAAACAACGTCTGGAAATCGCGGAATAACGACCGCTCCCCAAACACAGGAATCATCCCATGACAACTCACGCCAGGACGAAAATCAGCATCGTCATCCCATCGTTCAATCGCGCCTACTATCTCGACGGCGCTTTGGAATCACTGACGCAGCAGGAAACCGATGACCGCTTTGACTATGAAGTCGTTATTGTGGACAACGCATCCAAAGACAACACTCAGGAAGTCGTCGAGAACTTCGCTGCGACATCACCAGTCACAGTTCGATACCTTCACGAAACCAAGCCCGGCGATGCTCCACCGCGAAACAAGGGCATTCGGGAAAGTGACGGCGACTGGCTGGCGTTCTTTGACGACGACCAGTTTGCAGAACCACGCTGGCTGCTAAACATGCTGGACGCCGCGGAAAGTCACAACACAACGGTCGTCGGTGGCCCCGTGCATCTGGATTTGCCTGACGACGTCATCGCTCAGCTAAGCAACGCCTGCAAAAGTACGCTGCGAGAAATGAAGCCGTACCGTACGGATCAGCCTTACGACGTGAACGTCGTTCCGGGAACCGGAAACATGATGGTCGCGAGATCGTTGTTCGATGAAATCGGCCTGTTCGAAGAAGACATCAAAGAAGGTGGCAGCGATTGGAAGCTCGTCGAAGACGCGCGAGCTCATGGTGTGATTCCGTGGTACGCGTCAAAGGCAAAAATTCGTCACCGCGTGGAAGAAAACCGGATGACGCCCGCTTATTTTTGTTGGGATTCTCGAAACGGCGGGGTATCACAGGCTGACGTTGACTATCGCAAACACGGCGTGTTCGGACTGATGGCCCGCTGTGCGGCTCGCATTGCTCGATCGTTGTTGTTTCTGCCGCAGCGAATTCTGGCGGCTATCGCTCCGCCGAAACATGGCAGCGCTCAAAGCAGCATGAACTGGTGGCGTACCGAAGGCTATATTCGTCGAGCTCTGACACTGCTGGCTCCGACCTTCTTCCCACAGAAACGCTTTCACGAATACGTTGATTTTCGTTCTGGCCGAGTCGTGGGCACCTAAGCCGCAGTCCTTCGGGCGCACTCGCTGATACCGCGTATTCTTTTCTGCTGAAAATCTACAGCCGCCATGAATTCAACAATCTTACCCATTCAGAAGACGATCAACCGGACGTCAAATCTACCGCAACAACGTGTGCGGAAGGTTCTGCACGTCGTTAATGGTCAGTACTACGCCGGGGCTGCGCGAGTTCAGGATTTGCTGGCGCTGTCACTGCCTAAATTCGGCTACGAAGTTTCGTTTGCCTGTGTTTATCCTGATAAGTTCGAAGTCCGTCGGCAGTCGCAGGACTCGCCGTTGTACAACGTGCCCATGCGTTACCGACTTGACTTTCGTCCAGCTCGAAGAATTGCAGAAATCGTGCGATCCGAAGGTTACGACCTGCTGCACTCTCATACAACACGTTCAGCGATGATGGCAGCCGCCGCAGCAAAGATCTCCGGCATTCCGTACCTGCATCACGTTCACTGCCAGATGAACACAGAAGTCGGTCAGCGAATCAAAACCACGCTCAACATGGCAGTCGAACGAATGGCATGTCGTTATGCCAACCACACGATCGCCGTTTCCGGAAGTATCGAACGCTTCCTGAAGAACAACAACTTCAACACCGCTCCGATTACTGTCGTGCCGAATGGAGTTCCGGCGGCTGTTACGATGAAGCCACGCCGCAGGCCAAATCAGCCATGGACCATCGGAATGGTCGCTCTTTTGCGAAAACGCAAGGGGCTCGAAACACTAATGCAGGCATTGCCAGCTTTACGGCAGAACCATGACGTTCGCTTACGAATCGTTGGACCATTCGACTGCGAAAACTACGAATCCGATATGCGCAACATGGCCAGCAATCTCGGAATCAGCAGTCACATCGACTGGACAGGGTTCACCAGCAATGTCAACGCAGAAGTATCGCAGATGGACGTGCTTGTGCTGCCGAGCGTACTGCCTGAAGG
>CAYZYB010000077.1:0-10996 GCA_964481505.1 uncultured Planctomycetaceae bacterium
GTCAGTCTCCGCGCGGGTTCGTAGTGAAACCAGGCTTTCAGAGGGCCGAGTTTCTATCGCCAGTGTTGCGATCGGCGACTTCGCCCGAAACATTTTCAACCGCTTTGACAACAAGACCGTGCTGGTCATCGGTGCGGGAGAAATGGCGGAAGAGGCGTTGCGGTACTTAAGAGATGAAGGCGTCCATCAGATTGTGGTCATCAATCGCAGCCGAGAACGCGCCGACGTACTTGCTGCGGAGTTTGGTGGAACTACGGCCGAATTCGATAATCTCGACCAGTGGCTTACCAAAGCAGACATGATCGTCAGTACCACGGGAGCGACAGAAACTCTTGTCGATCATGATCGTTTCGCGGCCGCTCGAAAGTCGTCAGAACGAAAACCGGTGTTCATTCTCGATCTCGGAGCACCTCGCGACTTCGCATCGTCGATTTCCAGGATCGACGACAACGTTTTTCTGTACGACATCGATGCGTTGGAAGCGACCTGTGACCGCAATCGCCGAATGCGGCAGGGGGAAATCAAGCAGGCTCGAAAAATTATCACTGAGCAAACGCAGCGATTTATGCACGAAGTCTATCATCGTGCGACTGGCCCGGTGATTCAAAGACTCCGAGCTCAGATGGGCGAAATCAGTCGCAGCGAACTGGAAATTCTGTACCGCAAGCATCCGGAACTCGAAGATTCGCAGCGTGCCGCTTTCGAAAAAACGGTTCACCGTATCGTCAACAAACTACTCCATCCGCCCCTGGAGACACTCAAAGACGAAGCCAAAGCCGGCACACCACACGGATTGCTGGACGCGGTTAAGAAACTCTTCAATCTGGGTGAATAGGCCCCACGGCCCCACGACGGAAACGCGACTCAACTGCGTGGTCAATTATACAACGTCACCCGCGACAGTGAGCCTGCTGGTTGTTTGGTGTGTTCGTCAGCGAGACGGGCTGTTGTGTGATTCGGGTTTTCCGGTGGTACGAATCGATCGAGGCGTGGGCGGAAGACGACCAATACCAGCAGTGGCAGGTACCACAATACGTATGTTCCGACATCTTCCGGGTACCACAGCTGAGCGGCCACGATGACGGCTGTCGAATTGGCCAGCAGGTTTTCCAGATTGCGTTTGCGAGGAATCACGGTCATTGCGACGAGCATGACAAAGAAAACCGCGGCCAGCGTGACACGCAGGTAAACCTGGCCAATGGCGTAGTCGGGCAGCGGTGAGGCCGCGTCGAACAGACGATAGACGGTCCAGTTGGCTGTCATCACAAGCTTATTGACGAAGGAATCCGTGGTTTCGGAGGTCAGAGCAAACGTGATTAACACGAGTGCCGCGACGGCTCCCAGCGACAGCCCGAAGCGGAGCGATCCTTTTCGGCCATAGAACACGGCCCACAACGGAAGCAGGAACACCGCAAAAAACAGTGTGCCGCAGGCCAGCCCGAGCAGAATTCCAGCGACGGCCGGTTTGCGATAGCTGGCAAACGCCCAGGTCAAGCAGGCGCCGGGCACAACGTGACTGAGTTCGTGTACGTTGAACGCTGTGCAGGGAAGGAGCAGGTAAAGCACGGCCATCGAAACACCGAGCTGATTGCTGCAGAAGTGCTTTCGCCCAATGTAAAGAAGACCGAGAACGACCGTCGTGTGCGCTAACACCACCAGAATTCTGGCGATGAAGTCTTCCATTGGTGACCGTTCTGCGTCCGCCTGAACCTGTGACGAATCCACTCCCCCGGACAGTTCGACAACTTTCGTAACCGTCGCCGCCGCCAGAGTTTCTGTAGCTGTGGGCGTGACAGTTGGTTCTGTTCCTGGTTCCTGCGGACTCGATTCTGTCTGAGTCAGCAGTGCGGCGCCCGCTTCGACTGATTCTACATTTCTTAGCGGCGGTTGTTTCATGAACACGCCGATCATGATGATGCAGAACGCGGGCACCAGCAGGAACGTCAGTCCAGCTTGATTCAGGTTTTGTTCCAATCGCGGGCGGCGCGTTAAAGATTCGTCGAACATTAACCGCAGCACAACACCAGCTGATAACGTCAGCACGATGATTGAGCTCCACCGGTAAACAGCACTGACCGGAGCCGATTGATCAATTCCGGATTCATCAGAATTATTTTCGGCAGCCGCGTTCGCCTGTGAGGGTGAGGGATTCGCAGTACTGACGTCTTCTGGTTGATTGGAAACAGAAACGACCAGCGCGACTGCCAACGTGATTAGCAGAACGAGGTCCAGGTTACGTACCGCCAGAAGCCGAGAGAATCGGAAAAAGACGGCAGTAAGCAGCACTGAAACATAGAGTAGCCACTGCGAGCTCTCTACGTTTACAAACAGAAATTGATTGTGTTCCATTAGACGACAAACCGTCCGGTGGAGCGTGAAGCTTCCCATCCGCCGACATCATGCATGATTCAGCGGAACTTCACCCACCATAAGGTACGCAATGACGCAAAAACCATTTTGCGCCGACCCAGCATTGTTATCCCCAACACATTGAACGCCCTACGGATTGATTTGGCAAGTAAATTGCGGCATTGATTTCGCAGATCTCGCGAACCAGGATTCTCGGTGACATGGCAAAATTGTACCGATTTCAGCAAAACAGCGGGTCAGCGAAAGTTTCCGGACATTTGCATCCGTCAACGACATCTGGTGCAAAAACTCACGCTTCCGACATTAATTCACTGCCGCCCGAAGACAATAGTGCTTCCGCGACAGTGTGACCAAGCTCTTCTGATTCTGTTGCTGCAGCGCGACCATTCGCTTCCAGCCGCTGTTTTCCATCGGTGCTCAACAGCACGGCATCCAGCTGAATCGTGCCGTCTTCCAGAGTTGTTAGAGCTCCCAGTGGTGCATGACAGCCGGCTCTCATGTGACGTAGCAACGATCGTTCCGCCGTCGCGCAAGCCATCACGTCTTTGTTTGTAATCAGTTTTAGAACGTCTCGAACACGTTGATCGTCTGCGCGACATTCGATACCGATCGCTCCCTGGCCAATCGCTGGCAGAACGGTCGGAGGTGCCAGGAGGAGAGAAATTCGATTAGCGAGTTGGAGACGTCGGAGACCCGCTTCTGCAAGGATGATGGCGTCGTATTGTCCTTCGTCCAGTTTGCGAATGCGAGTATCGACGTTGCCGCGAATTTCTTCCATCTGCAAATCAGGTCTCACGTGCAGCAGTTGTGCCTGACGACGGGGACTGCCTGTTCCGACCTTCGCTCCCTGAGCCAATTCGTCGAGCGACGCAATCTGTTTACCATCGGGCAGCAGAACCGCATCGAATTTGGGAGCGCGGTCGGGAACGCCGCCCAGAGCAAGTCCATCGGCGGATTCCGTGGGAAGGTCCTTTAGGCTGTGGACGGCGATGTCTGTTTCCTGCTGAAGGACAGACACCTGGACTTCTCGCGTGAACACACCTGTTCCGCCAAACTGTCGCAGTGCGTCGGTCTGATTCTGATCACCCTTTGTTGAGATATGCACGATCTCCACGGGAATGTCTGGAACCGCTGCACCAAGAAGAGACTTGATATGTTCCGCCTGCCACAAAGCAAGCTTGCTGGAACGTGTGGCGATACGAATGGGTTGAGTGGACTCAACAGAATCAGTGCTGGCGGAATCTGGCATGAAAATGAGTCGTCGGCATGTTCGCAGGATAGACGAACATGGTCGTAAATTGCGGAAGAAGGGATGAAGTCTGGGAAGTGTAGCGTGAAAACACGACTTGTCAGCGAGAACGAGCGCAAGACACTGTAAAGCCTGAAATCCACGGCATTCCATCAGTTTTTACACTGACTTCGGAAGCCAGTCAGCGATTTTCCAGGAAACTACGGGGTTCAGCGAATTACCCACATGGTCTATGATTGATCGACTGCGTCCAACACTTCTGAAGTTACTGAAACATCATGAAACGCCGACATCTGATTTGGGGAATCGGATTCTGGATCGCCGCTTTGGCGGGGGGCTGGTTCTTGCTGCGCGCAGAACTGGAAACTCAATCCAGCAGCGTCGCCGCGCTGTCGGATGATCTTCACCAGTGGGTGACTGGACAAAAGCAAACGCTGGCTGCTTCTACGGAATTTGCCAAACGGGTTGCTGTTAACGATCCCATCTTCGTTCAAAACGCCGATGGCACTTTTCGACACGTTGGCCTCGTCACAGACCTGGATACGACCTACCACAAAGAGAATCTTGCGGCACTTCGAGAGCTGGCTCTTAGCAGCCCGGAGATGCTTGCTCGGCAGGATGGGCTCGACGGCGTGGGGCTCACGTCGCTTTCAGACAACATTGATAAAGAGAAACCGATCCTGGCGAAAGAGGCGGAGATTCAGGTCTACGCGAATGCCCTGGAAAACTGCCCAAACGGTTTTGAGCTGCACTATTACACAACTCCCATGGCCCTGGATTGGGTTGTGGAGACGATGATTCCGTCGGCGCGTCGAAAAGAAATCGCTGCCATGATTACTGAGGAATGGAAACTACAGCGAGAAGAGTTGGTAACACAATTGCGCCCCGTCATGCGCGAAGGTCTGCGAACGGCTTTGAAAGCGGTTGAATCGGAATTGCCGCAAATCCTGAGAAACCATCGTGACGATTTTCATACGTTGGGGGACCGCTACGAAGCAGAAGTTTTGAAAGCGGAGATCATCCCGCTTGTGCGAGAAGAGATTCTTCCGATCGTCGAAGAAGAGGGGGTTCCGGTTGCCACAGAGGTTGGCAAGGCATTGTGGAACCGCGTGTCTTTGTGGTCGTTCACGTGGAGATACGTTTACGATAAGTCGCCGTTTCCGAAGAGAAATAAGAACAAGGTTAAAGAAGAGTTTCAGCGTTTTATCGACAAAGAAGCGCTTCCTGAACTTCGATCCCGTTCTGATCAGTTCATCGGATTGACAGAAAGAATCGTGAAACGGTCGATGGAAAACTCGGAAGTCAAGGCTGCGATGAAACGCAACTTCAAACGCGTTTTGGAAGATGACGAGCTGCGAAGACTTGTGCTGATGATCGTGCGTGAGACCGTCATTGAAAACGAAACGCTGCGAACAGAACTACAGGCATACATGAAAGATCAGGAAACAAAAGTCGCGATGTCGCTTGCTGGAGAACGCCTCGAGCCAATCGTGCGTGACATCGGCGACATGATCTTCGGTTCTCGTGCCGCCGGAATCACGCCGGAGTTTTCACGCATTCTGCGATCGCAGATCCTGACGAAAGACAGACGGTGGTTTGTCATTGTTCCAACAGGTGCTGCCGAAAATTCAACGACCGAAGAAACGCCGATTCGGATCGTGGAGGCTTCTACTCCCATGATGTATCCGATGGCTTTCCGCGGCACAGATCAAAGCCCTTTGACGCTTCAGGAGTGACCGTGCGACTGACGACACATTTTCGACGACGCTTGCTGTCGAGAGAATCTTCCGAAGGCGTTCGAGTGATATGAAAACAGAAGAATCAACAATCCCTGATGGCACCGCCATTCAGTTGCGAGACTTCTGTCTTTCGGCGGGCGGGAAAACACTTTTGAAGGATTCCGAAGCCACGTTTCCTGCCGGAAAGCTCACGCTGATTCTCGGCTGCAGCGGCGTTGGCAAATCACTGATGCTGCGAATTCTGGCTGGTCTCATGGACCCGCACCACCCGGCGATTCGGTACAGTGGATCAATCGAATTTCGCTCGGCGGCGGAAACCACAACGTCGCGAGATCATCGAGAGCACCCGGTGGCGGTGGTGTTTCAAAGTTTCGCACTGTTTGACGAACTGTCGCCGTCGGAGAACATTCAGATTGCAGTGGAGCATTCTTCATCGAAGAAACTTTCCCGCACCGCAACCAAAGAATCTGCCGCTCAGCTGTTGAAGGACCTGGGAGTTCCCGATGATCGTCCAACGCCTGTATTGAGCGGTGGGCAGCAGCAAAGACTTGCGATTTCTCGTGCCATCGGCATGGAAACCGATGTCGTGTTGTACGACGAACCGACATCTGGCCTGGATACCAACACCGCAAAACAGGTGGCCGATCTGATTCGCGAAACGCAGACTCGTTTTCAGAGAACATCCATCATTGTTACGCACGACTATGCTTCATTACAGCACATTGCCGACCATGTCGTGCTACTGAATCATCACGATAAAACGCTGCAGGAAGTTCCGCAGGAACAGTGGTCAATGCTTGCCGAACTGCTCGGGACACCACCGGAAGTCGACGCGATCGTTGACGAAAATCAGGGCATCGTTAGCCGTGTCGCATAATCCGTTCAGAGTGCGCTGGCGACAACGGGAGAATTTGTCGAACAATTGCTGCTGTTGCCGGTCGCGTTATTGCCGCTGTGGAAAAGTTTCCGTTGGGGCAGTCGCATCACGTGGCATTACCTGAAGCTCGTCTGTGGCTGGTCGGCGTGGTTTTACATCGCCATCGCCGGCATGATCATCGGCTTTGTAGCTCAGGACTTTATTTTTCGATACCTGCCGTTTCGTCAATACACGGAACCGCTACTGATCGAAAACCTGCTGCACGCCACCGGTTTTTCACTCTACCGTTTTCTGGTGCCCATTCTTTGCACCATTCTGATCGCAGCTCGATCAGGAGCGGCCGTTGCAGCTGATGTTGGCAGCAAGGTGTATGGCAATCAGTTCGATGCAATGAAAACAATCGGCATGGATCCGTGGCGTTCCGTTCGGACGCCCATCCTGTATGCGTTCTTGATTGGCACGCCGTTTCTGACGTTTCTTAGTTATGGTGTCGCAAGTGTGACGAGCGCGGTGGCTTTCCTTGCGACTCACGCGGAAGAAGGCATCGCATTTTGGGACGCTCACTTTCACAAAGAACTGCGATTGCCTGCCACGATGTTCTACAAAGGCACTGGCTGGCTGATTGCGAAGCTGTTGACGTGTGCTGTTGGCATTGCGTTAATTTCGTGGAAATGCGGAGCGTCCCCCAAGCAGTCGGCGCCGGACATCAGCAAAGGTGTGACACAAACGATTTTGTGGTCAACACTGTTTACGCTGATGACGCATTTCGTGTTTTCGCTGCTGGAATTTAAGGCACCGACATAGTTCGGCACGCGGTACTACTTTGCAGGTAGTTCGTGCACGCGAATACTGCGAAAGTCAAGATTTGTGGTGGGGTCGTGGCCCTGCAGGCTGAGGTGACCTGCTTTCAATCGCTTTCCTTTGCGAGGATTTTCGTCTGGCTTGCGTTCGTCAGTCCAGTCCAGAACCTGGTATCCGTTGACGAAGGTTGCGAAACGATTGCCCTGAGCAATCAGCGTTTCTGTGAACCATTCGTTGTTGTTTGCAGGTACGTATCGGGCAGGTTCGCGTCGGTAAATGCCGCCACTGCCAAAGTCGAGCGGTTTGCTGCGATCGCCGTCTTTGAAGTCGTGCTGAATTTGCATTTCATAGCCATGTGATGGAGCTTTTTCAGTTCCCTGAATTGCTCGAAAGAACACTCCACTGTTTGCCGGACGGCCATCGGCGATGGCTTTTTCATCGTGAATGTTGGCTTCCACATGCAGCATGAAGTCGCCGAACGTTGCTTCGGTTTCCAGAAATCCAGGTCCACTTTCAGCATGAATCACGTCCTCTTTAACGGCAAAGGTTCCCTTGCTGCCCGGGACATCTCGAAAGCCCGTCAGATCTTTCCCGTTGAACAGATCTTTGTAACTCAGAGGCCGCAGAAAAATATTTCGAAACGCGATGCGGCCTTTGTTCATCTGTAGGCCAATACGACCAGTCGATCGCGCCCTGTCGCCATCATCGGTAAAGTCAACGATCTGGTTTCCGTCGAGTTTTACTTTGATGTTGTTGCCGCTGCAGGTGACGTGGAATGTGTGCCAGTCGCCTTCAACCGCGGGAACGTCTTCGGTGACCTTTCGTCCGACGAAGCTACCGGTTTTGTGCGATTTATGGCTGTCGCAGATGTTCAATTCGTAAGTGTCTTTGGCAGGGTTCGAGGACTTTTCAGCCGTTCGTAAAAACACGCCGCTGTTTCCGCCTTTAGCCAGGTGGAAGTCACAGCGAAACTCGAAGTTGTCGAAGGCGAATGGCGTCAGCAGCAGGCTGACGTCGCCACTGTCCGCAGTGATGCAGCCGTCTTCTACGTGCCAGTTGGTTCCTTCCGGAACGTCCCAGCCGAACAGTGTGCGTCCATCAAACAGACTGATCCATCCGTCGCGAAGCTCGTCTTCTGTCAGAGCTGGTTTGACGTATTCGAAGGCTGGTTCTTTCGCCGTTGGTGCCGCTGCCTTGGCTTCGACTGGAGCCTTCGTCGATGTTGTAATCTTTTCGGGAGCGTCGGTTGTTACTGTTGGTTCCGAAGTTGACTGGGCCGGGCAGCCAATCATGCTGCAGGTGAGTAGCGCGATAATCAGCAACTTGCAGGATTGGTGAATTCCGTTGGTCATTGGGCGATTTCCGGTAGAAGGAAGGTCGTTTTCGAGGGCGTGAGCTGCCGTCTAAATAGGAATGTGAGCGTGGTGGGTGGGCGGGGTTGGAGCAAAGGTACGAGTGAACCCCCGGGGTTTCACTCGCAAGCTGAGTCCAACGCCGGCCACCCTCGGACAGCCTTCGCTTCCATTCTGGCGAGGGCTAAATTAGTTGTTTTGTTCTGACAGCGTCCAGCGAAGGAAGGATTCCAGGAAAGCGTCGATGTCGCCGTCCAGAACTGGTTGCGGGTTGCCGATCTTGGTTCCGGTGCGTGCATCCTTCACATACTGATCCGGATGAAGCACGTAGTTGCGAACGGTTTGGCCGCCGAATCCGATTTTGGATTTCGAACCACGTTTGGCGGCAAGTTCCGCGTCGCGTTTTTCCATTTCCTGCTGGTACAACTTGGCCTGCAGCATCTTGCGAGACGTAGCACGGTTTTTGTGCTGGCTGCGTTCGCTTTGACATTGCACCACCACGCCTGTCGCAAGATGAGTTAACCGAACTGCGGAATCGGTTTTATTAATGTGCTGACCACCCGCGCCGCTTGCACGGTAAGTGTCTTCGCGCACATCGTTGTCCCAGTTGATTTCCACTTCGAAGGTGTCGGTGAGTTCCGGGCTGATATCGACTGCGGCAAATGCCGTGTGACGTCGGCCTGCTGAATCGAATGGACTGATCCGAATCAGCCGATGATTGCCGGTTTCGCCCTTGAGATACCCGAACACGTAATCACCACGAATGGCGATCGTCGCGTTGCGAATTCCCGCTTCTTCACCGACAGAGATATCGATCTCTTCCAGCTTGAAGCCGCGGCGTTCTGCCCAGCGAGCGTACATGCGCAGCAGCATCTGAGCCCAGTCGGCGGAGTCTGTGCCGCCTTCCCCCGCCTGCACCTGCACGAATGCGCCGCAGATGTCTTCTGGTTCTGACATTGTGGCCTGCAGCTCGGCGCGGTCTACGTCGGCCTGCATCTGGACCACGGTGGACTCAAGTTCGGTTTCGCTGGCCGGATCTTCGTCAGCAAACTCCATCAGCACCTGCATGTCATCGCTCGCAGAAGCGAGTGCTTCCAGTGGACCGACGATGCCTTTGAGCTGCTGCATTTCAGCGACGGTCTGCTGTGCAGCTTCCTGATCGTCCCAGAAATCGGGCGCATTCATGCGGTCGCTAACCGTTTTTAACTTGGCCTGCTTTCCGTCGAGGTCAAAGACACCCCCGAAGGTGAACGATTCGCTGCATGAGTTCTTCGCACTTGTCTCGCAGTTCGGCTTCCATGGGGTTCCGTATTGAATTCGAAAAAGAGTTACTGAATTAATGCTGCGCGAATGTCTCGACGGACTTCGACACGGTTTCGCCTTTGCTGGTTCATTCCATCGCAAACGCGGCGTCAGGGATTTCACCACAGTCCCGACGTCGTTGCAATGTTCGCGGGCCTCGTGCTTTGACTTTGGCTCATAACGAAAAAACCGAGCCTCAAATAAGGCTCGGTTTCTGAAGATTTGGCTGTTTATGGACTGGAATCGGTTTAGAACCAGTGAGGCCCACCGGTGGCGACGCCGTATCCATAGCTGCTTCCGCAACCACTGTTGCAGGCTGGCGGTGCATAACATGGTGCCGTCGGAGGAGCGTAGCATGGTACTGGTGCGGGGGCACAAACAGGTGCCGGGTTACAAATCGGCGCGGGAGCACAGCGATTCTGAAGTCGTGTGAGTCTGCGAGTCAGTCGCGGTCGAGGGCAACGCGGTTCTGGTGAACAGATTGGTGCCGGAGCCGCACAGCAGGTTGGTGCGGGAGCATGGCATGCGGCGACGGGGGCGACACACGCAACAGGTGCGCAGTGGACCGCGGTTCGTCCGCAAAATAGACCAGCTTCAGAAGATGCAGGAACGGCAAGAGCGACACCACACATTACAGCCAACAAAGCAAACAAGCTCTTCATGAATTCTCTTCCCGAAAGTGACGTTCAAAGTTCCGTGCGAGACTTTCAAAAGCACGGCTGACACAGCGAGTATTCCCGCGCGATTGAATTGGCCAAATCGGTTTTGTTTGAATCTCGTGACAACCAGAATTCCGGGGCGACCGGATGCTGATTCGAAAGATTTGTTGCCGAATCGAAACGTTTCCGAAATTCAACATCCCCACATCAAACGCTTCTCGTGTCTCGTTGAAGCTCACAAATTGTCTGAATTGTCTTTGCCGCGAAATCTTGATTGAGAGTACTGTCGGTAATCAAAACACTGCGTTTAGCATGGTTTTTCCGCATCCACGTCGCGTCAGCATTCCAAAGAGTCCTGTTCCAGTCCATTTGCGCCTGACGGTTTGGCGAACTGCTGCTAAGAAGAATTGCAGTGCAAATCGAATGCTGCTGCGGCGAAGTCAGGTAGACTTAACTCGGCTAAGCCCATACCTTGTTACCAATCGGCCGATTGCTGACCTGGACCAGCGGCGAATGGCCACATGAAGATCGCAATCTGACTGACATTGAGTGTTCGGTTTCAGGTCGGATTGAGTTCCCATGATCACACATTATTCCACCTCTCGGCTGCAGGATGGTCGGCTGATAAGTTCGCGTTCGTTTGTATG
>CAYZYB010000078.1:0-10954 GCA_964481505.1 uncultured Planctomycetaceae bacterium
CCACCATCCATTTCGAACCAACACACTTCGCGAGCGCTAAACGAGCTCGGTGAAGGCGAACCCAGAGATTCGACGCTGTAATACCGAGTTCTTTACAGATTTCTCCCGTTTCCATCTCTTCCATCACACTCAGGACAAAAACGTCCGCCTGCCCGCTGGGAAGATGCTTCAGGCACCGATCAACAACATCCCAGATCTCCCTGGCCTCCACCTGATCCGAAGGAATCTCTGAAGCGAAAGTACCAGCCTTCCAATTGCCGTGCTGATCGAACAATTGCTCAGACGGATCGTTGCTGTCTTCGTACGATCCATCACGATCATAGCGGTTCCGCATGCGGACATGATCGATGAGCTTGCGTTTTAGGATTCCCAGCAACCACGCTCGTTCTGCCCCCTGCGCGGTAAAACGATCCTGAAATCGTATGCCCGCCAGGAAAGTTTCCTGCACAACCTCTTCTGCGGCAGCGTTGTTTCGAAGGCGCAGGAACGCATAGCGATAGAGGTAATCACCGTAGTCATCGACCCAGCGCTCTGGATTGATGTCGCGATCCGTTTTGTCTTCGGGCTCCTGCACGACAACGTCCCTAATCTTTTCTAAAACAGACCTAAGGAATACAAGGGGCAAACGGCTTGTAGGTCGCGAAGACGCGATTCGAGCACACCGGGACTGAGCCGATGCTAAGCCTGTTTCTGGTCCGGGTATTTTATGCGACCATGGTGCAGCGCCAGAAGCGACTTCACCAGAGATTCCTGAATCACGCGCAACTCGCTCATTGTCAGTCCGCTTTCGTCGAATTGCCCGTCCAGAATTCGCTTAAGTGTAATCTCGTTCACGAGAGACTGAACGCGTTTCGGCGTCGGCTCGCTCAGACTACGACTAGCGCTTTCGACAGCGTCAGCCAGCATCATCACGCCCGTTTCTTTCGTTTGTGGTTTGGCGCCCGGATATCGAAATGTGGATTCATCTGCGTCAGTGCGGTGATCTTCATCAGCACGATTGGCGGCTTCGCGAAAGAAATACTCCACCAAAGTCGTTCCGTGGTGCTGCTCGATAAAGTCGATCAATTTACGCGGCAGGTTCTGCTGTTCTGCCATTTCGATGCCATCTTTAACATGTCCAATGATGATCAGTGCGCTCATCGCAGGCGCCAGATTGTCATGAGGGTTCTCCTGACCTTCTGTCATGTTTTCGATGAAGTATCCCGGCTTCAAGCCTTTGCCAATATCATGAAAATACGCGCCCACCCGCAACAGCAGGCCGTTTGCGCCGATGGCATCCGCCGCCGCTTCGCCGATCGAAGCCACTGTGATCGAATGGTTGTACGTTCCAGGGGCGTTGCGTGAAAGTTCCTGCAGTAACGGGTGAGAAACATCGGTCAGTTCCAGCAGACTCATGTCCGTCACGATGCCAAATGCCGTTTCGATAAATGGCAGGCTGCCAGCCACAATGTAACAGCAAACCAGCGACCAGCCGGCAAACTTAAGTCCCAGTACCAGCAGTGTGTGGTTGTTCCACGCATCTGAAAAATCGTTTGAGCCCACGAGTCCGATTCCCCAGACACCAGCAAACGCCACGACCGCCACCATGAATCCTACTTTGATGATTGTTGATCGCGCCGACACCTGCTTCAACGGAATGATCACCGTAGAGCACAGCAACATCAGCACAGCAAAGTGACCGAGATCGGCGACGGTAGACCAAGTCACCAGCAGTGACAGACAGAATCCTGTCAGAATAGCGAGCGCCTGATTGTGTACAATTGCCACCACCATCACCGCTGCCAACAAAGGAATCACTTCCGCACGCCACGGATCACGACTCAACAGACAGCTTAGGAAAACGGCTCCTGTGCAAATACAGACAAAAGCAATCAACTGACCGACGTCTTCCAGCAGTTGTGGTTCGGCATGCTGCAGATACGCACCGAACAACAGTACTGTCAGAATCAGCAGTAAAGTTGTGCCAGCCACGCGTGCCAGACGCTGTGTGGAAGTCACGACCAGTTCGTGAGCGTTGTATTCCTCTCGCAATAATTGGAGTTGTTCCAGCTGAACCTGTTCGCCTGCTTCAACCAGAACGCGTCCTGCCGGGTAGTCGTCATTTTGTACCTGCACCTCGTCAACAGCTGCCCGCTTGCGTTCTGCCGTTGTCGCTTCGTCGAACGTGAGCTGCTGCTTGAGTCGTTCCCTGAGCCAACGTTCGACGGCGGGACGTATCTGCAGCAGATTGGGACATGACGACCATGCCTGGCCGATCGCTCCGGTTTCCAGGAGCTGATCATCCAACAGCACGGCAAACAGAAAGTTGTAGCTGACCGTTTCACCGCTCTCGTCGACGATCTCAATCGGCCGTTGCTTCGTCAGTCGCTCCTTCGAGAGACCTGTGGCGGTACGTTCGCCGTCAAGTTCAACAGCACGCTCTGTATCGTTCAGAACTCCCAGCTTCCGAGACTCATACAACAACGACGAAAACTCCAGCACCATTTGATCGATGCGTAGACCGATCGCCACTTCGGATTCTGCCAACGCTGTTTTCACGCGTTCGAAACGAGTTGTGGGTGCTGTTCCTTTTTCCTGATCGGCTGGTATTTCAGTCGCAAGCCCAAAGCCGGCGACAACCTCTGCGGGAACCGATTTGAGATCGTCAGCATTGGCCACATCTGTCAGTTCCTTACGAAACCGAGCGTAAAAATCGGTCCAGAAATCATTGTCCTGAACAAACACCAGGCGGGCGTCTTCTTCTGCACGAATTCTGGCCTGATCGGTCGCTCGCTGATTCTCAATGCTGAAGTCGGTGCGAGCCTGGATGCCAGCAGCCGAAATCTGTCCTTCGCGAAACGGAAACCGAGACCGCCAGGACTGCACTGCCATTTGCAGCATCAACACTGCAAACAGCGCAACCAACAGCAGCGTGAGGACCCGGTAGTCCTGCAAAGCGGCGGTGAGTTTCTCCCAGACGGATGGCGTCGGTCGATAGACACGAGTCTGTCTGGTGCGGCGAATGCCGAAGAATGACATGGTAAAAAAGCTGACGAAGTTGCGTTCGTCGCGCTGATTTGATGGAGATGTTCCGGTCAGTCGGCTTCAGTGCCAGCACCACCCGCTTCATACGCTGAAACGATCTCTCTCACCAATCGATGACGGACGATATCCTGTCCTGTCAGCCGCACAATGGCAACCCCCTTGATGCCGGAAAGCCGCTGAATTCCATCGACCAGCCCACTTTTCGTGTCTTTGGGCAGGTCATTCTGTGTCCCATCCCCAGTTACAACAATTCGAGAATTTGTTCCCATTCTGGTGAGAAACATCTTCATTTGCGTAGTCGTCGTATTTTGCCCTTCATCCAGAATCATGTAGGTGTCGTTGAGGGTACGGCCGCGCATGAAGGCCAGTGGTGCGATTTCGATAACATCGTTTGCCATCAGCCGGCGAACCTGATCAAAATCGAGCATGTCGTTCATCGCGTCCAGCAGCGGACGAACAAACGGATTCACCTTGGCGAACATATCTCCCGGAAGAAATCCGAGCTTCTCTCCGGCTTCCACGGCGGGCCGCACCAGGACAATTTTTCGTACCTGTTCATCACGTAGCGCCTGCAGTGCCTGCGCTACGGCGAGGTAAGTTTTTCCACAACCGGCCGGTCCGTCACAAAACACAAGGGAATGTTTCTCCATCGCGGTCATGTACTCTTCCTGCCCCTTCGTCTTCGGGCGGATCGCTGCGACTTTGTCTTTCCCTCCCCGTGCAGCGCGGACCGTGCGGTCAGGAAACTCATCAGAATGGCCAGACCTCCCGTTGCCGGCTTCGGAATGATAACTGCCGCGTTCCTCGTACTCTGAGTCCAGATGTTGTTGTTCTTTTTCGGGATCGAGTGTTTTCACAATGTCACTTTCCAGTAGTTCGCTGTTGCTGCGGAGGATGCCCCGCCAAAGCCTCAGCAATTCCTCACACCGGTTCACCTGTTCCGCGTTGCCGGAAACATTCACCGTATTTCCGCGCAGAATGATTCTCGCACCAGTTTCGTCACGAGCGCGGCGCAAATAGTCATCCCGCGGCCCAAACAACGCCTGAGCTTCGAATTGATCTTTGAGATGAATGTTGGATTCAGCCATAGTGTTTCCGGTTGTGCGAAGATAAGTCGCACTGACGCATCGAGAAGTCGTGAATACAAGAAAGTCGGCCGTGAAGAAACACGCCGCAACAGTTAATCCGTCAGCCCGTTTGGCACAACACGTCTTGTATTTTCAGACACACAGTTAGGCAAGCGACCCTGTTTTATGGACACAGGTTCGCAAGATCGTTGTGGAAATCGCGTGGATATGCTGCAACCGGCGCACTCCGTACTTCCTGAGCAACCCGAATCTGCAGAACCTTGCTCATTGATGTCAGAGTTTCACAGCATCGTTGAGAGGAATTCAAGGAAAACCGAATCGGGCAGGGCGTGGTAGCCCCGTGATGTACACTTTTTTGTGGCCGCAACGCCAGATTCCCGCAACAACTCAAGCTCAGTTCTGCTTCTGTCTCAGATTCGACCGACGCTCCTCACTCGCAGTCTTCTCTGCCTCCCGACGTATGTCCGACCCAACAAAACATTCTTTGCCAGCGTCAACGACCACAGAGTCACCGGGCACGGAAACTCTGCCCGACGCCAACGCCCTGGAAGATAAAACGCCGGAGTGGTTTCGTATGTCGGCCGCTTCCAGTGTCTTTTTGCTGGGACTGGGATTCATCCTTGTTCTCTTCTATGGCAGCGCCCCCCTTTGGCACTCCGACCTCTGGGATCACATCAATTACGGACAGTGGATTCTTGATACAAAAAGCGTTCCAACAACAGAACCACTATTGGACTTCGCGCAGGGCATGCCGATGGTCAACACGGCCTGGGGCGCTCAGGTCGCGCTTGCTGCTACGAACTCGAATCCACAACTCGGACTACCGGGCTTACAATTCCTGAATGGCCTGTTGGTGATCATCGCGCTTGCTGCTGTCGGCTGGGCCATCTGGAATCAGAGCGGTTCTGTCGTCTTCGCAATCATCGGCTACGTCGTTTTTCTGGTGCTTAACTGGCAGCAATTCCTGGTCATTCGCCCACAGCTCATTGGCGTCACGTTCTTTTCCATTTTGCTGGCCGTGTTAACCAACAACGGAATTCGCAAGACCGCAACCTGGGTTATCTTGCCGCTGATGTTCGCAATCTGGGCCAACCTGCACGGTTCCTTTGCGATGGGACTAACACTGCTGGGACTTTTCACAGTCGGTCGATTTCTTGAAACGTGGGTGCGAACTCGATCGCTGAAACTTGCTCTGCAAAGCAGAGTGGCATGGCGACTGGTACTCATGATTCAGCTCTGTTCGGCTGCCGTCCTGATCAATCCATACGGCCTGGCGGTTTATGGAGAAGTTTTGAGAGTTGGTGGTCATCCCAATATCACCAGCATGTACGAATGGGATCCACTAACGCTCAGAATGAAACAGGGACAGTGTGCGGCAGTCGTCTTCGGACTACTTCTGATCGTGCTGCGAATCAGTCCGCGACGATTGCGCGTTGACCACACTCTCGCACTTCTGGCGACGGGAGGACTCATGCTGTGGTCCGCTCGAATGATCAATTGGTTCGCTCCCGTTGCAGCATTCGTATTGGCTGTTCACGGGACTGCCGCCTGGCGAATGTGGTGGCGAAAAATTCGCGGCACACAAAAGTCGAAGCGCGGTGGCATATGGACCATCGTGAATGTTGGCCTGTGTTGGATCTTCTTTGGGTTCACATCGCTCGGCCTGCAAACCATGCACGGAAAACAACCTGACCATCGCCGAGCGCTATCGCGGGCAACTCCTGTCACGCTTAGCAAATACCTTGAGAACGAGGCAAGCATCCCCAAAGGAATCGCGGTTGCCCCGGCAGAATGGGTCGGCTATCTGAAAAATGTCTGTGGCGACAGATTCCATCCTATGGTGAATCTGCATGTACATGTGATACCGGAAGAAGTCTGGGCGGCGTACCTGCAGATTCAGGACGGCCCCGAACACTGGAAAAGTCTCATGGATCAATACCGCATCAACTACGTAATCGCGCAGAAGCCGAGGAACAGCCGTCTGATCAAAAAGATCACAAACAGCGATCACTTCGTTCAAGACTACGAAGACGCACAGTCCGTTGTCTTTCGACGGAAGGAACTGATTCCGTGAAAACACCAGATACAGATCGAAGTCGACTCTCGTTGCGGTCCGTCGTGATTGTGCAGGCGCTGTTCTTAGCGGCGTTTGCCGTCGCTTGGCTGATGATGTCGCCGCTTGAGGAACGTCGGCTTGCCGCGCAGGTGCAACGCGGGCGACTTCGGCCGGCAATACAATTCACAAACCGCAAGCCCGCCGTTGTATCGCCGCTGTACGACGACGAAACGGTTGTCAGCGACGAAGAACTGACGCTTGTCCTTCAGAAAATCGTCCCGCGATTCCAGCAGAAACGGTTGAAGCCCAACTTTGTAGAGCATGCTTTGCGCGCATGGGGAAGCGAGGTCGAATTTCGTGATTCGGAGCTTATTTCCGGGCCTCAACTGGCTGACTACCTGCTCAACGCTGGAGAGCACGCGGCATCGTGGGGACCAGATTCGACTCCCATTCTAGTTCCCGCCGACCGCGGCGTGAGCATCCGCTGGGGCGGCGACTACAGCGCCTCCGTACACCACGACCATCTGCTGGCCTCTTTGGCAGAAGCGGGAGTCGATCTTGACGAACCGGTCTTTACGACCAACCGCCGTGCAACGATGCAGGACATTTTCTCAGAAGCACTGCGAGACTTTCGCCTCGACGAACGAGAAACCGAATGGTCGACGATCGGTTTCGCATTGTACCTTGCTCCGCAAAGAACCAATAGTTGGCACAATTCCCAGGGCCGTCACATTACGTTTGACCTGTTGGCCGCGCGGTTGATGCGATGCCACCGCAACAAAGGCGTCTGCCTCGGCACTCACCGCGTCTACTCACTGATGGCGTTGTTGCGACTCAATCAGGACTACGGCAACAGCCTGATCAGCGACCACACCATCGCTGCGGTGATGAAATTTCTTGAAGAAACGCGAGATCTCATGATTGCCTCGCAGGACGAAGACGGATCATGGCCGCCCAATTGGCACGAAGGCGAACACGCTTCAGACAACGTCGATCCGGAGGAACAACTCCATCGTCGCGTAATCGCGACGGGGCATCATCTCGAGTGGCTTGCCATCGCGCCCAAATCGTTGCACCCACCGCACGACAGCATAGTCCGCGCAGCAGGCTGGATCATCAGAAACGTTCGGAAGACACCACAGGATGTCGTGGACAGCAAGTACACGTTCTACTCGCACGTTGGCAACGCGTTGGCATTGTGGCGTAAGACGACGCCCGCAGGATTCTGGAAGGATCAAGTCGAGCAGTAGCTGTTGATCAGAACAGATCAGCTGAGAATGTCAATATACTTCGCCCAACAAAATTGCCACCTGATCAGGCTCCGCAACGTCGTCGAGAAACTGAGCAAAGATCTGAAATAATCGAAATGCCTCAGGCATCAATACTGCGGCGGGTGTTGAAGCCATCGTTCTCATGTCGAGGACTCCGCCAGGATTGAATACATCACAAATCCCGGAGAAAACCAGATGATGACATTTCGAAATCTTGTCTGTCTTACTTTGATTGCAGTCGTATCCAGCAGTGCCATTGCAGATGAAAAAGAGAAAAAAGACAAACGTAAAAAAGGGCAACGAAAAACCCCATCCGCAACTCAACAGCTGCTTTCCAAGATAGAACTAAATGAAGAGCAAAAGGCACAGGTTGCTGACGTTGACAAACAATTCGCAGAGAAATTCACAGCGATTCGCAAAGCGATGTCAGAAATTTTGACGGACGAACAAAAAGAGACGCAGCGAAACATGACGAAGGCAGCCAAAGAAGCTGGCAAGAAGCCCGCAGAAGGACGCAAAGAAGTCGAAGCCGCGTTGAAGCTGACAGACGAACAGAAAGCAAAACGTAAAGAAACGCAGGCCAACATGAAAAAGCTGCAGGTCGAGGTACTCACAGCTTTGAAGAAAGTGCTAACCGCTGAACAACAGGAGAAACTGCCGAAACGCGGCGGGAAGGGGGCTCGCGGAGCCAAGGGCGAAAAATCAAAGAAGAAAAAGAAGGATGCTGCGTAACTTTGCACCATCCCAAGCCAAACCTGCCGAACCGGCACTTCTTCGTGAAGTGCCGGTTTTTTTGTTTTCACACTCCGGCAACATCAGCAAAAATGGCTGTTGCGACACGACATCGATATTCGAAGGAAATCCTGAAGTCGTCTGCTCTTCTCCGACAAACCCCACATCTCGCCAACAGATTATTTTTCGATCGAGAGCTTGCCTGGGCAGACACCCGTCAGCACCAAACACTGGCGAGTAAATACAATACGGCTGTCACGCTTTCCTCACATTCCACTCACGGTTACCAGAATGCCTCCCACTCGCATACACTCCGAAGAAAGCCTCTCTTCACCGGGCACCGGAAGCATGGAACCACTTTTCTTTGAACCGTTGATCAAGCAAATCCGCTGGGGCGGCAGAAAGCTCGGTGAAGTACTCGACAAGCCAATCGGATCGGCCAGTGATTACGCAGAAAGCTGGGAAGTTGCCGATCATAGTAACGGGCAAAGTGTGGTTTCGTCGGGACGCTTTCAGAAAACAACGCTGTCAGATTTGGTCACAAATTTTCCGGAAGAACTGCTTGGGCGACACGCTTCGGAAAAACAATTCCCGCTGCTGATCAAGTACCTTGATGCCAATGACTGGTTGTCGCTACAGGTCCACCCCAACGACCAGCAGGCGAAAACGTACGACGCGGCCGAAAACGGAAAAACCGAAGCCTGGATCATTCTCGACGCCGAACCAGACAGTCAAATCGTCAGCGGGCTCAAGGGTGGAGTGACGCGTGAGATCTTTGAAAAGCATCTGGCAGACGGCACCGTCGAAGAAACGCTGCACATGATCCCGGCGAAAGTCGGGGACTGTATCTTTGTTCCTTCACAGACAGTTCACGCTCTGGGGCCCGGAATATTACTCGCAGAAGTTCAGCAACAAAGCAATCTCACATTTCGCCTGCACGACTGGGGCCGAATGGGAAGTGATGGAAAGCCGCGAGAGATTCATGTCGAAGAATCACTTGCGTGCATCGACTTCGAACGCGGCCCAGTGAATCCGGTCACGCCGATTGAGCTGGCAAATGGAAAACATCGCTTTCAGGAACTGGTACGTTCGGATTACTTTGTGATTCGCAGGCACCAGGCGGTTGATGAATTCTCAATCAAGCTGGACGATCGCTTCCGCATTTTGATGTTGCTGGATGGCACGGCCACCCTAGTGACGGAATTCGGCGACGCATCGCTGAGCCGCGGGACAACGGCCTTGATTCCCGCAACCACGAATTCGGCCACGATTCGCCCTGCGGGCAACGTGACCGTGCTGGAAATCCTGCACCCATAGAGCCAGCGAAGCCATCAAGTCAGAATGCCGTTAATCGGCTGGCTTCCGGTGATAAGTCTCAGTAGATCGCCGGGAAGATTTTGCTGCAAGCGAAGTTCACCGACATTGAACAGAGAGTGGAAGATCGTAGACAGCAGATTGTCGATCTTCCATGGCTCGGTAAGAGGCCTGCCGGCGTCCATCGTGGACTGGCCAACCACGGTTCCGGGAATTGTTCCACCTCCGTAGAACAGCAATGGTGCCAATCCGCCCCAGTGGTCACGGCCACCTTTTGCGTTAATTCGCGGTGTACGCCCCATTTCGCCGCAACAGACCAGCAGCACCTTGTCCGTCAGGCCGCGTTCTTCAAGATCATCGATGAATGCGGACAGAGCGTGATCTAGCGGATTCCCCATGTACCGCATGCCCTCTTCCATCGTGGCGTTGTTTGTATCTGCGTGCATATCCCAGACGAAGTTGGTTGTCACGGTGACAAACCCGCAGCCCCGTTCTACCAGGCGGCGAGACATCAGGAGCAACTTGCCCAGAGTTTTGGCGTTATCAACATAGTTGTTGTAGTTGTTCCAGCGACGACTGATCTGATCCGGAGTCACCAGCCCGGACGTATCATATTGCCGAATCGTCTCAGCAGACTCACGCGAAAGGTCAAACGCATCGGCCGCTCCGCCAACGATCGTGTCGAACGCCTGTTGCCGAAAACGATCCACTCCGGCGAGGCTGTCGTTTCTGTCCGTGCGGCGTTTCAGCTCATCCAGTTGATTCAGCAACACTCGGCGATCATCCAGACGACTGGCTGTCAGGTTGAGCTTCATGTTGTCCTGCAATGGGCCACCACTGCCTGGAATGAAAGGGCTGTACGCCTGGCCAAGCTGCCCGGTACTGTCGAACAAACCAAACTGCTTCACTCGCGGCTGCCGCTCCGAATCAACGGATCGAGGGAACAAGGCGACGTTGCGAGGCATGCCGTTGTCCGGGTTGTTGGTCCCGGCAACTCTCGAATAGATCGATCCGACGGATGCGTTCAGCGAAGCTTTTGAAACCACGGGCTTGATGTCGTGATTTCCATTCCCGGTCGTGAAAGAACGCACCACACTGAACTTATTGGAACGTTGAGCGAGGCCTGGAAATGTACCTCCGAAGGTAATCCCTGGCGTACGTGTCGCAACTTCACCGGTCGCACTTCGAATCTCTGCCGGCGCCGACATCTTGGGATCGAATGTTTCGATCTGGCTGGGTCCACCGTGCAGAAAGAGGAAAACCACCGATCGACCTGTCAACACATCCGACTTGCCAGCCCCACCTGCCAACGCGAGTTGTTGAGCCAGCCCCATCGCCCCGACAGAACCGATCTGCATCATTGCGTGACGACGAGAACTCCTGGTATTGAACACCGACAACATGCACCAACTCCGGTAAAGACAGTCGACACTCCCACCTCAAAAGATCAGCTTCGCACAGCAATCAAT
>CAYZYB010000079.1:0-10855 GCA_964481505.1 uncultured Planctomycetaceae bacterium
GTGCGTACAAGTGGGGCAAGACAAGCTTTAGAACGGGAGTCGGATACGAAGTCGAATCCGCGTCGGGTGAATACCCTCGCGACGCTGCCCTGACGGCGCAAGCTGAAGACGGTACCGTCTACGGTCGCCACAGCACTCACAAACTGGAATGTACCAGTGACAAGGTCGCAATGGCCTATGTGCTGGGCCACAAAGTCACTCACTTCGCCGTTCAGGTCGAAACTCACGTTTGGTGGAACGGTGGCTGGCAGCTACAGCTTCACAAGGTCCACGCTCATCAGCCAGCAACGTTGACGGTCGGCGGGCAGAGTTTGCCGGTGAATGACGACGGGCATTTTGTTGAGCTGCGTGCTGTTGCCGGATGGGACGATTCAGAAACGATCCGACACAATGGGGATGATCGCACACACATCATGGCCGAATCCAGTGAGTATCCGATCCTCACCACCGCAGTCGATGGCGAAAAGACACTCATCAACCTCGCATACTGTGGCAAGACATCACCAGCCGGCTGGAACGTTGAGTCACTCGACGAATCGGGAATCGTCCTGAAGTCAGACGACGGTTCTGTCTGGGAGGTTTCCTTTGCATAGTTCCCCAATCCAACTGTCACCGAATTACGCCTGGCGCAGTTATCTTGGTGGTTCTCTGCTGCGTGAATTCCGCAACGAGGATGCTTCAGTCGACGATCACTTTCCCGAAGACTGGCTGGCGTCCACATCGCAGGCCCGTAACGGCGACAACCAACAGCGTTCCGACGAAGGCGTTTCACATGTGACGGTCGACGGCCGCGATACGGCTCTCACCGACTTGATAGCCGCGGAGCCCAAATGGTTTTGGGGCAAACAACAACCGCCAGTCGATGAAACCGGACAGGTTGGCGTGTTGATTAAACTGCTGGATGCTGGAGTTCGTCTGCACCTCCAGGCTCATCCGGATCGGGAATGGGTTGCGGAACGCTTTGGTGGAAATGCTGGCAAGACCGAATGCTGGTACATCCTCTCGACGCGTCAGGACGACGCCTACGTCTACCTTGGCTTCCAACATCCTCCGACTCAGGAACAGTGGGCAAACATGGTGCGTGAGCAGGACCTAGACGGTATGCGGGCCTGCTTTGAAAAGATCCCCGTCAAACCGGGTGACTGTCTGATGGTCCCATCCGGCACGCCACATGCGATTGGCGAAGGTATCTTTATGATCGAACTTCAGGAGCCCACCGACTGGGTGGTGCGTTGTGAGTTCAGTGCCGGCGGCCATGTTTTGGAACACAACGCTCGTTTCATGGGACTGGAACTGGAAGACGTGCTCTCAGTGTTTGACTACAGCGAGCATCCGTTGGAAACCATCGGAAGCACTTTGATTCAGACGCCTGAGGTTCTGCGGCAATCGGATGACTTCACGGAAGAACGCATCATCGACGCAAAGCATCAGGAGTTCTTCCGCCTGCGTCGACTATCCGGGAATGGCTCAACTGCTTGGGTAGGCAGCGAACCAATGGTGCTGATCATGCTGGAGGGTTCCGGAGAACTCAACGGAGTCTCCCTGAGTTCCGGTCAGACATGGTTGCTGCCTGGCGCAGTGGACGATTGGGTGTGGGCCGCAACGGATGGCGAAAACGAATGGACATTCCTACTTGCGCAGCCACCAATAAGACGGGAGTAACAGAACTTGTCAGGAGTTCCGATCCGTCGGAAAAGCGATAGTCTTGACGACTTCTGTCAGAGGATGGCGACAACGGGAAACATGAATGCTGACAATTTATGACTATGCGGCGATCGCTTTCTTCTTTTTGTTCATGCTTGCGCTGGGACCGATCTTCAAGCGATTCAGTAAGGATGACAGCGACTTTTTCCGCGGCGGTGCTCAGATGCTGTGGTGGATGGTCGGCGGATCGGCCTTCATGACGCAGTTCAGCGCCTGGACCTTTACCGGTGCTGCCAGCAAGGCTTATCAGGACGGGACACTCGTTGCGTTAATCTTCTTGGCCAATGCTGCTGGATTCTTCATCAACTACGTGTGGTTCGCTCCGCGTTTCCGGCGAATGCGCATCGTGTCGTGGACAGAAGCTATTCGCGAACGATTCGGGGCAGTCAACGAGCAGGTCTTTACCTGGCTTCAGATTCCGATGAGTCTGGTGTACGCCGCGATCTGGCTCAACGGGCTGGCCGTGTTTGCGACAGCAGTGTTCGGCTTCGACATGACACAAACAATCTGGGTGGTCGGAATTGTGGTCATCGTGTTGTCCGTGGCTGGCGGCACCTGGGCGATCTGCGCGGGTGATTTTATCCAATTGCTGATCCTGATGGCCGTGTCTATCGTGACGGCATTCCTGGTGCTGGGCCACACTGATATCGGTGGCGTTTCTGGTTTGATGGACAAAGTCCCCAGCCATCACTTCAACTGGAGTGAAGTAGTCCGCCCACAGGTTCTTTGGTTTTGGATTATCGCGACCTTCGTACACAAACTCGTGACACTCAACAACATGCAGGATGCCTATCGTTACCTGGGTGTCAAGAATGAGCAACAGGCCCGCAAAGCTGCATTGCTGGCTTCAGTGCTGATGCTGATTGGGCCAATCATCTGGTTCATTCCGCCAATGGCCGCCCGTGTGCTAAGCCCTGACCTAAGCGTCCAGTTCCCTATGCTCAAAAATCCGGAAGAAGCTTCCTATATCTTTGCGGCAATGAACGTGCTTCCCGTTGGGATGATGGGATTACTTGTTTGCGGTCTGTTCGCGGCCACCATCTCTTCGATGGACAGTGGCCTTAATCGCAACGCAGGCATTTTCGTCCGAAGTTTCTACCAGCGTGTTGTCAAAGATCCTTCACCGAAACAACTGTTGATCGCCGGACGACTGTCTTCGGCGGTTTTCGGAATATTGATCATTCTGATTGCCGTCTTCATCAGTCAACTGAAGGGAATGGACCTGTTTAACGTGATGCTGCTGTTTACCGGATTGATTGCCATTCCGTATGTCATGCCGCTGTTATGGGGCATGCTGTATAAGAACACGCCGGCGTGGTCCGCATGGAGCACCGTTGTGATCGGTTTTGCCATCTCATTTAGCATTTCGTTCAGCTACACGGCTGCCGACGGAAGTGACGTGTACCTGATCGATCCGAACTGGTTCGGAGATGTCTGTGGCTTCGACAGCGACATGAGTAAACGTGAAGTCAAGGATTACATCTACTTTTTCGGCCTCCTGGCCAACGTTGTCGTGTGTTCCTGCTGGTTCTTTTTCACTTCGCTCTTCCAAAAGAACTCCGGTTCGGAACACCGCGATCGAGTGGATAAGTTCTTCACCGGAATGAATACTCCGGTCGACTTTGAAAAAGAAATTGGCGAAGGCAAGGATCAGGTCCAGTCGAAGGTATTGGGCATTCTTTGCTATGTCTATGGCGGATTTATCTCTTTAGGGGCGTTGATTCCCGTCAATCATGTTAGTGGCCGCATTGCCTTTCTGTTTTGCGGTGGCCTCATCGGCGGTGTGGGCTTCCTGCTTCATCGCGCATCCAAAAAGGAACAGAACCATTAGTAACCGACTAAACGGAAAACGAGCACTGGTCACCGCGGGTGGTCAGGGGATCGGCCTGGCAATCAGCCGTGCTCTGCTGGATGCAGGCTGCAAGGTCGCTGTGCACTACTTCTCGTCAGCCGACGCAGCTAATCAGCTGAAAGCGAAGTACGGCGGCCAGGTGGAGGTCATTCAGGCGGATCTCACTGACGCATCGCAGGCAGAACAAATGGTCCAGCAGGCAGTGCAGGCACTTGGTGGGCTGGAGATCCTGATCAACAACGCTGGTTCGCTAATTGGCCGCAGGAGCCTTGATGACGTCGAAATGGATTTCTGGCAGACAGTGATCGACGTCAACATGACATCCATGATGAACGTCACAAAGTTTGCCGCTCCCGCGCTTCGCAAAGCGAATGGTGCCAGCATCGTGAACCTGGCTTCATTGGCAGGTCGCAAGGGCGGACATGCCGGTTCACTGGTGTATTCGACCGCCAAAGGTGCCGTCCTGACAATGACTCGCGCCCTGTCCGGCGAACTTGGCCCGGACGGCATCCGCGTCAACGCCCTGGCACCGGGACTTATTCTGGATACGAGTTTTCATAATACTCACACAACAAAGGAATCGGCCGATGCCACCATCCAGCAGATTCCGATCGGACGGGCCGGCAATCCAAACGATGTTGCTCATGCGGCCCTCTTTCTGGCTGAGCAATTCGACGGTTTTGTGACCGGAGCGACACTGGATATCAACGGGGGAGTTTACTGCGCATGAAAACGCTATTTGCAACGGGCTGTCTTCTACTGGCTGCGACAACACAGGCCTTTGATGACGCCAACTACGAATCCTACAACGGCTTCACCTGCGACGCTGTTCCCCGTCTCCCGGCCAAAGAGACTCATCCGTCGTTGTGGTTCAGCGCCGAAGACGCTGCCGCAATGCGTGGCAAGAAAGGTGAGGATGAACAGGCAGCTCGACTGTGGAAAGAAGTTGTATCAAGCGACTTCCTGAAGATGGAGTTCTTCCCGGAACCATCTGCCACAGACGACAAAAAACTGATTCATAAGTACTACGGCTACATGGCACAGGTCGCGAAGTACTCGGGCTTTATGATCTGGATGACGGAAGATTCTGCAGCGAAACAGAAATGGATCGACCGCACAATCGCGGCACTTGAACGAGCTTATGACGGTCCAATCTATTTGCTCGACCCAAAAGTCAAGAGCGGACCGACGGACGAGATTTATCTCGGCACCTGGCTGCAGAATTATTCATCCGCGTACGACTGGGTACAACCGTTTCTGACCGCTGAACAGGATAAAACGATTCGCGCGCGGCTGATCAAACAAGCCGACTGGATGGGACGAAATATCTACAAATGGACATCTCGCCCACACAACCATCTTTCCAAACCAGGGTGGGGGCTCGGCACGGCTGCGTTGGCCTTGTGTGAAGAAAAGGATGCGTACAGTTGGCTGGGCGTCGCGTTGGCGGCAGGCAATGACAACACACGCTACTTCTTCAGTGAAGACGGCATCTATCGCGAAGGTTCGCACTATTTGATCTTCAGTTGGACCAACTTCCTGCCGTTCATGATTCATTATCGCAATGTATCGGGTGTCAATCAGTTCGAAGACTATCAGCCAGTAATGGAATGGGGCGTGGCGGTACGTAACAACATGGGCTGGCTGCCGAACATCGAAGATTCGTTCATCCGCCCCTTCCCGGCGCACATGGCCGCATCGATGTACAAAAAGAGCTCGACTTCCCTCCACGGCTCTGCGCCGTTGGCGGAAGTGATGATGTGGGCGTGGAACACAACTGATCAAAAGCCGTTTGGGGCGTATCTCGAACGGACCGGCTACAACTACACCGGAGCATCATGGGACTATTCGCTGGCCCTCGACGAATATCTCACATACGACCCGTCGATTAAATCCACGGCGCCGGATGCGTCGCCAACGGTATTTCTGGATGGCGGGCAGAGCATGTTCCGCAATACCTGGAAGACCAGTGACCCCACAGGGCGCTATCTGCTGTTCCAGGGCGTCGCCGAAGCCGACAACCATCAGCATGCGGAGCACCTCAGTTTCATTATGTCGGCCGAAAACCAAATGATGGCCTGCGATGGCGGCTACACTCGCAAAAGCTACGGCGATAAGGAACGCACCTCATGGTACAACCAGGCGGCGGCCCACAACGTGGTCACACTCAACGGTAAGGCACCGGTCGATGTTGCGGAAAACGTAACGCCCGTCTCACGGCACCGCATCGACACTTCCTTCTTTGACTTTGAAGAAAAAGAAGCACCGTATCCGAATGGTGGCAAACTGCGTCGCGCCATCGCGTTTCCCGGCGAGTCTTACTTTGTCGTAGCCGACATCATCACTTCTCCATCCGATGCCGAAGCCACCGCGCTGCTGCATGGCGGTCGGGCAACAATGACGGGTGATGGAAATCACCGCGTTTGGAATTACGAAGACGATACTTATGGTCCAGCCGCGCATTTGCACACATGGACGTTCGGTTCGGCAGACAACTTTCGGATCGACAACGCCGAAGGCGAACACACCTATCTAAAAGGTGATTTTGGCGTGTACCCATACATCAAAGCTGCGGGAACGGGCTCTGAACAGGTGATTCTGCAGGTTCTGTTTCCATCAGCAAAAGGAAAGGACGGTCCGCGAGTGTCGTCGGTGAAAAACGGCAACCAGGTTGTGGTGACCGTTCAGGATGGAAACATCACCGACACCTTCCTTCTGCAGCCCACCAGCAAACCAGCAGCTTTCCCGACGTTGAAAACAGACGCGACTTTTGCATGGCTGCGTACAGAAGGTGGAGAAGTTTCGAAGTATGCGGTTCGGGAAGCGACGAACCTCAACGTGAATGGTGAGGTTCTGGTGCATTCGGATGAACCACAGACGGAAGCAAAACAGCGATGAAGCAGGCTGTAGGTGTTGCGTTGTCGCAATGGCACGATCGCCGTTGTGGATAGCATTGCCACTATCTGTGCCAAGCAGCCACGCGCCCGACCGAACGCTCGTTCCCGTCGCCCAACGTGTCTTCGACAATGTTCATCCAACGCGGTCTATCCTCGTTATCAAATGAAAAATTGCTCTTATGTCTAATATCGTGACGCAGATCGAAGAACTCAGGGTTGTCCCCGTTGTTGCGATCGAAAACCTCGACGACGCTGACCGTTTGGCCGACGCCTTAACGGAAGGTGGGCTGCCGTGCGCGGAGATCACACTTCGTACCGACGCCGGCCTGGCTGCAATCGAATCACTGTCGAAACGTTCTGACTTCCTTGTCGGAGCCGGCACGGTCCACAATTCCGAACAGGCCGCACGCGTTGTAGACGCGGGAGCGAAGTTCGTGGTGGCGCCGGGATTCAACCCCAGGACTGTGTCGTGGTGTATCGACCAGAGCGTTCCTGTGTTTCCCGGAACGTCGAATCCAACCGATCTGGAACAGGCACTCGAATTTGGTCTTGATGCTGTCAAATTTTTTCCAGCCGAAGCCATGGGCGGAGTAAAGACACTGAAGGCGTTTCACGGTCCGTACAGCTCAATTCGTTTCATGCCAACAGGCGGTATCACGATAGCGAATCTCCGAGAATACCTGAGTCTGCCGTTCGTCCTTGCGTGTGGTGGCAGTTGGATGGTGAAGTCTGATCTGATTGCGGCGGGTCGATTCGACGAAATCACACGGCTCACGGCTGAGACGATTAAACTCATTGACGAACTCCGTTCCTGATCCAACATCACTGCGAACAAATTCGAGTTCACACGCAGAACCGAAGCGTTGCCGCTCCGGTAAGTTGCTTACACTGTGCCACGCAATGATTCGTCGGACTCAAATCGTCCTCGCCCGATAACCTACATTCCATTTTGCGAGTAACCATCCATGACCGATTCTCAACTGTTGACCATTCGTCCGGCCGATTCATGCGAGTTCGATCTTGTCTCATTGGGCGAGATCATGTTACGACTTGACCCCGGTGAGGGCCGCGTAAGAACTGCTCGGAATTTCACCGCTTGGGAGGGCGGTGGCGAATACAACGTCGCTCGCGGCCTGCGGCGCTGCTTTGAAATGCGGACAGGTGTTGTTACGTCGTTCGCCGACAACGAAGTCGGCAGACTGGTCGAGAACTTTATTTTGCAGGGCGGCGTTGACGCCTCAATGATCAAATGGATGCCCTACGACGGGAGTGGTCGAGAAGTCCGCAATGGATTGAATTTCACCGAACGTGGCTTCGGCATTCGTGGAGCTCTGGGCACCTCCGACCGTGGCCACACCGCAGCGTCGCAGCTGAAGCCGGGCGATGTCGAGTGGGACCACATCTTCGGCAAGCGCGGTGTCCGGTGGTTGCACACCGGTGGGATTTTTGCAGCCCTGTCAGAAAGTTCGGCTGCAGTGACCATCGAAGCTGTCCAGGCTGCAAAGCGACACGGCACAATCGTATCCTATGATCTTAACTATCGGCCGTCACTCTGGAAGAGCATTGGTGGTGTGGAAAAGGCACGCGAAGTCAACCGTGAAATTGCCAAACACGTTGATGTAATGATCGGCAACGAAGAAGATTTCACTGCTTGCCTGGGTTTCGAAGTGGAAGGCGTCGACGAGAACATTTCGAATATTCAGATCGATTCTTTCTGCAAGATGATCAGGACAGCCGTCGAGACGTTTCCGAATTTCAAAGCTGTGGCGACAACGCTTCGCACGGTCAAAACGGCGACGGTGAATTCATGGGGTGCCGTCTGCTGGGCGGGTGGCGAGTTCCACGAAGCCACTCACCGAGAAGACCTCGAAATCCTCGACCGAGTTGGTGGCGGAGACAGCTTCGCTTCCGGATTGATCTACGGACTCATCAACGACCTCGGCGCCAAATCAGCCGTGGAATACGGGGCTGCACACGGAGCTCTTGCTATGACCACGCCCGGGGATACGTCCATGGCAACCAAAGCTGAAGTGGAACGTCTCGTTGGTGGTGCGGGTGCCCGCGTTGTTCGATAGTGTAGTCTGAGAAAATACTCAGCCAACGAGGCTACGGGGTTCATTCCTATTAAGAATTGCGATTGGACGGGATGGAACCCGTCTCAGCGCTGTCCGGGGACGGCAAGAAGAGCCATGGAAAGTGAAATCTGCGTTGGTCTCAGCATACTCTTAAGCTGAGCCGCCGCAAAAGTAAGAATGCTCCGAATACCGATCGATTGAAGCCGATTCCGTCGTGCCTGAGGCATCATCATGCCAGCCTGTTGTCCAAAACCAACAGAAGCGCAAAGGCCACAATGAAGAGTCGAAGTGTTTCGGTATTGCCAGTCTCTTCAGCTACCTCGTTTCCCTTCGGTGCAACAACGATGTGCGAGGAGTGTGGCGAGACGTCAAATCGGCGGCAAAAACAGCTCTTTCGGTCGACAATCGCGTAAACAAAATGCATTCCCCCTATCTTTTCTGGATTCGCTATTCCTGCAGCGTAACACTATTGAACTGGACCAAACAATGCGTAACACGCGGTGAAGTCGATTGGTTAACGCGATGGATTTGCCTTCCGCTACTCTTGTGAGCTGAGTTCGCCTGGAGATTTTCGTTATGTCAGAGCATGCGGCGTCAGAATCTGAGCAAAAAGAGGGCGAAGACAGTGTGCCCGACGGCGCAAGCAGTTCTTCCGATGCTAATTCTGCTTCAACGCAACATTCGATGGCCACTCGCAAGCTCAAGCGTCTAAGAAAGACGGCGAGTGAATCCAGTAAATCGAGCTCCGCAAGTGGCAAGTCGCGGATTGAGGTGAAGCGAGCCGAAGATTTCGTTGGTGTTTCTTTGGCAGCCAATCGTTATAGCGTCAAGTCACAACTCGGCAAAGGGAGCATGGCATATGTCTTTCTGGCGGCAGACAGTCGCCTGGAAACGGATGTCGTTGTCAAAGTTCCCAAGCCTGAAAAGTTTACGACCCATGACTTTAAGCATCGCTTCCAAAGGGAGTGCCAGCTGCTGGTTCGATTTTCACACCCTCATGTTGTGGGTGTTCTTGACGTCGGCGAATATGACGAACTTCCCTATGTCGTAATGCAACTACTCTCCGGAGGCAGTCTGGCGGACCTGATGCAGGCTGAATCCAATGATAACGGCCAGATGCCGCCGGAGTTCCTTAAAACGTGGCTGCAGGGTGTGAGTCGTGCACTGGACTTTTGTGCTCGGAAAGGAATGATTCACCGCGACGTTAAGCCTGCGAACATTCTTTTTGATGCCGAGCGAAATCCGTACGTTAGTGACTTTGGTCTTTCCAAAGTTATGTACGGCGATCATACCGATTTGAATTCGTCGGAAACTGCAGATGGTACGGTGTTGGGTCGCCGAACTATATCGCGC
Organism: uncultured Planctomycetaceae bacterium; assembly: GCA_964481505.1. Classification (GTDB taxonomy): domain Bacteria; phylum Planctomycetota; class Planctomycetia; order Planctomycetales; family Planctomycetaceae; genus Fuerstiella. The sequence continues at coordinate 9,882 of CAYZYB010000079.1, forward strand.
CCGAACTTGTTCTAGGTAAGGGCTACGACGGACGCGCAGATCAGTACTCACTCGGCGTAACTGTCTATCACACACTGTTGGGCCGTGCGCCGATGCAGGGGGCAAGCGCAACCGCGACGATGATCAATCAGACCAACAAACAGCTGCAACTACTGTCGGATATACGATCCGACATTCCTCGCGAGCTTGCGTTGGCAATTCGCAAGAGCATCGAAAAGAAGCCAGAAAATCGCTTCGACAATTGCGAAGACTTTGCCGAGGCAGTCATGGAAGGGCTACGGGCACCCGCAGGCAAAACAACAGCCGCCGCTTCCCGACCTTCGCCCTCCCGACCACGGAAGAAAAAAGCGGTCGAATCGTCATCGTCAAAAAGTGCCGCCCGGCGCAGCGACGTTCGAAAAACGAATCCATCATCTCGCAGCGGTCGGGCAAAACAGCCTGTCAGCACCCCAGACATGGAATGGCTGGACGTTGCAACAGATTCTTCATCAGCAAGCAGCCTTCCTCCCTCAAAAAGCAAAGTGGCCACAAAGCGAAAGAAGAAGAAAACAAAAAAACTGGAACGGGTTCCTCAGAAGAATCTCGTCATCGGAGTAGCTGGGGCAATGGCTGGAGTTCTACTGCTGGGATTCATTCTGTCTACGGTTCTCTCGTCTGGCACAGAATCAGCCGTAGACATTGCGAATAACGCGTTGGCGAACTCAGCTCAGTCAGAGAGCCGCCCAAGGCCGACAACCAAATCTTCGACGAAGGCATTATCCACAGGAGAAATCGAGCCACGTCAGTCGAATGAAACGGGCGGCACCGTCTATCTGCACGAAACTTTTGATGGCTATGAAATCGGCAGAGCGCCAGAGGCTCCACAACTGCAGTGCGTGGAAATGGTTAAGGTCGTTGATGGCGGTGGAAGAGCTGGCTCCGGACTAGTCGCCCACTTCGATGATTCCGTTACCAGCCAGGGTGGTGCTATGGAG
>CAYZYB010000080.1:0-10836 GCA_964481505.1 uncultured Planctomycetaceae bacterium
GGAGTCACGGCTGTTGCAATGTTTTCATCTCCGTCATCAGCGTCACGACTGACCGACTCAACAGCGACCTCTTCTGTTGAAGGAGCGTCTTCGGCAACTTCTTCGGCAGCAACTGCAACCGCATTTTTGTCGCCGGATTCCTCTTCTTTGCCTTCCATGGTTTCCTGTTTGTCTGCTTCAGCTTCAGCTTCAGTTTGTGGCGGAGCTTTCTCCATCGACCAGTTCAGCATTTCTGCCGGAACCCAGCGATGAACGACAGCAGTGATTGTTCTCCGCCGTTCCTCAAGTTGTTCTCCGTAATGCTCCTGCTGCGCCGTGAAACCGCGGATCGACTTGGTCACAACGTAGGTGACTCCCAGAACCGTCGCGGACAGTACACCCACAACAATCAACAGAGACAGCCACTGCGAGTACTTCCGCTTCAACAATGCGAAGTAAGCGGGAGAGCTGATGATGGCTAAGAAGACTGCCAGCAGCAGTGGATTAAGGATCGATTCCGCGGCTCGCATTCCCGCGACGACAATCACAAACGCCGCGGCCATGTAGAGGTATGACACTCCACGTGCGGGGGATGCTTGAGCGGGCTTTTCTGGCATTATGATGTTCCAGCGGCGGTGAATCAGACCAATCAGCAGGCATTTGGATGAATTCAGGTTTCAGAAACCGAGCTTCCACGCAGGTACGAAACTCGCCGCAGGAAACCTAAATCACACGATCGTCCCGTCCACCGGACTCGATGCCGTTGCGTACAGTTTTCTCGGAATCCGGCCAGCCAGAGAAGCCTGCCTTCCGGCAATACAGGCTTGCCGCATGGCATCGGCCATGAGGTGTGGATTCTGAGCACTCGCAATCGCGGTGTTCAGAAGAACGCCATCGCACCCCAATTCCATGGCAAAGGCGACATCGCTGGCAGTACCGACACCTGCATCAACGATCACCGGGTAATCCGGATCATTTTCTTTCAGATATTCCATGCAGATCCGAATGTTGTTCGGGTTCAGAACTCCCTGACCACTTCCGATTGGGCTGCCGGCTGGCATGACAGATGTCGCTCCGGCATCCTTCAAGCGCCTGGCGGTAATGGGATCGTCGGACGTGTAGCACAGCACTTGAAAACCATCATCAGTGAGTTGTTTGCAGGCATCAATGGTGGCCACCGGATCGGGCAGCAGAGTTTTCGTATCTCCCAGGACTTCCAGCTTCACCCAGTCGGCCCCGGGGTTCTCCAGACCACGCAGAATTTCGCGGCCAAGGCGAGCAACTCGCACGGCATCTTCGGTGTTAAAGCAACCAGCTGTGTTCGGCAGGATGGTGTACTTCTGAAGATCAATGAAGTCCAGAATGTTGCGCCCGTCGGCATCCACCAGACGTTCTCGACGGACCGCCACAGTAATCACGTCAGCACCACTGATCTTAAGACATTCCTGCATTTGCTCGAAGGTCGCATACTTGCCGGTACCAACGATCAGGCGTGATTTCAAAGTGTGAGTGCCGATGACGACGCCTGAATCGGACGAAGTTGTGGGGAGAGCCGTTGTCATGTTGAGAATATTTATTGAGTGGAATGGCGAATGATCAGCAGGTCGTCAGCTTCGTCAGCCAGTGGCCACTATCCGCCGCCGACGAGGGTAACAATTTCGATGCGGTCACCATCCTGAATGCGACAATCAGCGTGCTGTTCGCGAGGAATCAGTTCCAGATTCCGTTCGACCGCGCAGTAGCGATTGTTGATATCCAGATCCAGCAGCAAGTCGCAAATCGTCCATTGCTGGTCGATGGAGCGATCTTCTCCGTTGAGTTTGATAGTGATCATGGTGAAATATTAACGATTGCGGCTGACTTCTGTAGCGGTTCCTGCGGGAAGTTACGAAATCTCAGACCTTCGTCCGCACCCAACGGGCCTGACTGTATCTCCAGCTCATCAGTACAGAACGAAACACGATATCCGCAAACATGCCCAACCACGCTCCCGTGAGCCCCCATTGCAAATGGACTCCGAAAAACCACGCCCCAGGCAAACGGAACAGGCAAATTCCCATCACCGTTCCGAACATGGGCCAGCGCGTGTCACCGGCTCCCTGCAGGCAGCTTCGGAAGACCAAAAACACGACCAGCGGAACCTGAAACCACGCCATCCATCGAAACGCCGGAACGCCGACTGAGATCACGTCTGTGTCGTTGTGCATAATGTTGTAGATGGCCGATGCTCCGAAAAAGAACACGACCGTCATCACCAAACCCAGCAGCCCGCACTGTTTGGCTGCTTCAAATCCGGCCTTGAAGGCTCGCTTCAGCTTACCGGCACCAAGTGACTGGCCGATGATTGCTGCCGCGCACTGCCCCCACGCCATCGCGGGCAGATAGGTGATTGCTTCCACCTGCACGCCGATCACGTGAGCCGCAAAGACAGCGTCATCGTGAACTCCTGGCATCACAGCACGTTTGATGATCATTAGAAACGCAAACTGCCCGCACCAGTGAATGCTGCTGTCCAGCGTCGCAAACCGCCCCATCAGAAACAGTCGGCGAATGATGTCAAAATCCGGCTTCAGCAGCCGCACCGAAAATCGCAGTGGGTCGCTGCCAATCATCAGCACGCCGAGCATCAACAGTCCGCCAATCAACCGCGACGCCACGGTTCCAATCGCGATTCCATAAACGCCCAGCGAAGGAGCAATCCTCATCGGGAAAATAATGCCGTCATCGGGACCGACACCGTATACCAGGCAGACAGAAATGATCATATTCAGAACGTTGATCGTGCCCAACACAACCATTGGGCGTTTCATATCCCCGGCACCGCGCAGAGCTGCGGCGCCGACAATGGTAATGCCAGTCAGCAGATGTCCTATAGCATCCAGCCGGAGATAGCTCAGAGCCACTTCGGCCGTCCGTCCGTGCAATTGAAAGCAACTAACGACAAACGGAGCCGCCAAAAACAACATGCCGCTCAAAACAATAGATAGCGTTTGACCGACCAGCAGCGAAACGTTCATCACGCGATTTGCGGCGGCCGGTTCACGAGCACCGCAGTGTCGCGACACCATTGCCATCGTGCCGATGCTGACGGTCGTCACCAGGAGCCCAGCCAGCCAGCCGATATAGGCACTCGCACCGATTGCAGTGGTTGCTGTCGCATCAATCTGTCCGCTCAACCAGGTGTCAAACATCCCGACGCAAAATGTCAGGAACTGCTGAAACAAGGTCGGCAGAGCCAACAGCAGAACCTGCTGACGAAGATCGCCATTCAGAATTCGATGCCGGCGTTCGTTGGCTGCCGCGGTGCTCGGATTCGTGGTTTCGGCGATGGTGGTCACAAAGTTACTTTGATCGAGGCCCGACTTCCGCATTGGCGCTTTGACGCATTGGAAGACTGCCGTAGGAATCCTATACTTCCGTTCCGTAATTTCGCCGAACGGTAGCCCATGTCGAAAACCAATGCCAACTCAACAATTGCCGATGTCCTGGTCGAAAGAATCGTTTCCGGCGGCCAGACCGGCGTGGATCGAGCGGCGTTGGATGCCGCACTGAATCAGGGAATTGAAATCGGTGGCTGGTGCCCCAGCGGACGACGAGCTGAGAACGGGACGATTCCGAAAAAATATCCATTGCAACAAACTGCCGCTCGTTCGTACGCGGTCCGAACAGAATGGAATGTGCGTGACTCAGACGGAACATTGATTGTGGTGCTCAATGATATCAGCAGCGGCACCCGTTTGACGGTGAAGCAGGCGACGGAAAAGGAAAAACCACTATTGATTGTGCATCTTCGGCCACCTACCGGGCCAAATTTGTTTACTGACGAGAATTCCCTGAATGAACAGATCGATTCAGTTGTCCAGTGGCTGGCGGCCCATAGAATCCGCGTTTTAAACGTCGCCGGCCCTCGTGGAAGTTCTCACGCAGACGTCTATGCAGAATCGCGTCGATTTCTGGAACGCGTGTTACGGCGAATTTCATCCCATTCGTAGACTCAACGACACTGCTGCCCACTTCCGTAATTACGGAAAGTTCATGCAGCCAGCAATTGGGCCAACCTCTCATCCGGACGATCGCGTCCGCATAACCAGGCTCCAACAAACAACTCTCACTCAACAACATAAAGACGATACGACCATGGCCGAACAGTACATCATGACCATCGATCAGCTGACTCGTATGTACGACGAGAAGGTGATCCTGAACGAGATCTGTTTGTCCTTCTATCCGGGAGCGAAGATTGGAGTCCTCGGAAAAAACGGCGCTGGTAAGAGCACGCTGCTGAAGATTATGGCCGGTGAAGACACAGACTTCATGGGTACCGTTCGGCCTAAAAAGGGCACTAAGATTGGCTACTTCCCACAGGAACCGCGACTTGATCCAAATAAGAACGTCGGTGAATGTATCGAAGACGCGGTCGCGGAATCTCGCGCCATCATGGACAAGTTTAACGAAATCAGCATGAAGCTCGGCGAAGAAATGACGCCGGAAGAAATGGAAACGCTGCTGGACGAACAGGCAAAAATTCAGGACCAGATTGACGCCGCCAACTTGTGGGAACTCGACCGCACTCTGGAAATAGCGGCAGACGCAATGCGACTGCCGGAAGCGACCGCCATGATTAACACCCTTTCGGGTGGTGAAAAGCGTCGCGTCGCCATGTGCCAGTTACTGCTGATGAATCCGGACATTCTGCTGCTGGACGAACCGACAAACCATCTCGATGCGTCTTCCGTATCATGGCTTGAAAAGTTCCTCGACAATTTCACCGGGACCGTCGTCGCCATCACTCACGACCGGTACTTCCTGGACAACGTCGCTGGCTGGATTCTTGAAATCGACCGAGGACGCGGCATCCCTTACGAGGGAAATTACACGTCATGGCTCGAACAAAAACGAAAACGCCTTGCCGAAGAAGAACGCGGCGAAACACGACATCAGAAGGAACTGAAGAAAGAACTCGAATGGGTTCGAATGTCCCCCAAGGCTCGAGCTTCCAAGAACAAAGCTCGCCTGCAGCGATACGAAGAACTCGCCGCTAAAAAATACGACACGGCCGACGAAGCGGCTCAGATTCAGATTCCCATCACCCGCAAGTTGGGTAAGAAAGTCGTCATCGCAGAAGGCTTATCAAAGTCCTTCGACGGGCGACAGATTTTCCGCGACATGAACTTCGATCTGCCGCCGGGCGGAATCGTGGGAATCATCGGCCCGAACGGTGCCGGCAAGACAACCCTGTTCAAAATCATCATGGGCCTTGAAGAACCGGATTCCGGTTCGCTGGCCATTGGCGAAACGGTCGATATATCGTACGTCGACCAGTCGCGCGACGAATTGGACCCGAAGAAATCCGTCTACCAGGAAATTTCCGGTGGCCACGAAGTGCTGACTGTTGGCAAGACAGAAATTCACGCTCGTTCGTATGTCGGTCGTTTCAATTTCAAAGGTAGTGACCAGCAAAAACTGGTCGGCGACCTTTCTGGTGGAGAACGAAACCGCGTCCACATGGCGAAGTTACTTCGTTCCGGCGGCAACCTGCTGCTGCTCGACGAACCGACCAACGATCTGGACATCGAAACTCTGAGAGCTCTGGAAGAGGGCCTCTCAACCTTCGGCGGCTGCGCTGTTATCGTGAGCCATGACCGGTGGTTCCTGGACCGTATCGCCACACATATTCTGTCTTTCGAAGGCGACGGCACCGTGATCTGGTGCGAAGGAAACTATCAGGTCTACGAAAAACGACGTAAGGAACGACTCGGCGAAAAGGCGGAAGAGCCTGTTGGCGGTCGGTTCAAGCCGTTGAGTCGTTAGCCTGATAAACCGCAGGCCGCGGAAATCGGATCGAAATCACAGATCTCAAATCTGCTATTTGAAATCTCAAATCCGTTCGGCGTCACGGAACTGAGGGTTGTGCAGTTGTTCCACAACTTGATTTTCAAGGAATCGGAATCCCCGGAACTCCTTTTCAGCCCGGTGATTCGCAGTGACTTCTGATGAATTCCACTACAGCTCAAGGCGGCCGCCCTGCTGTGACACAGAACGACCACGCCGTTCACGTCTCCGCAGTTCCCAGCCGCACCGTATAACCGGCACAATTGCTGACGCCCGCTCCAGATGCCGCGGTCGCAGCCAATCGGCACAGATTATCTGCGTTGCCGAACTGTAACTGACGATGCTCACTTCGCCGCCGAATGTCACATTTTCGTGAACGTGGTGGTTCTGACAACATGGTTGCCAAACATTCATCGGTCAGAAATTCGCGAACGCCACGATGGATTCACCTGGTTGCAACCTGTCAGTTATGCAGGGGGGCGGCATAATTCAGGTCAGTCCCGTTGTTCTGTCGCGTCACAAGAATATGCAGACGGCTGCGGGCGCAGTCGAAGAAGTACACGGAGGAGAATAGAATGCTTGTACTATCGCGACAACGCGACGAAACCATAATCATCGGTGATAACATTCGGATCACCATCGTAGAAGTTCGTGGAGACAAAGTGCGGATCGGTATCGATGCTCCGCGCGACGTCACCGTACACCGTCAGGAAATTTTTGACGCCATCAAGCGGGAAATGGACGGGGCAGATTCCAAAGAAAGTTAATCTGCTCCACCACCCGATTCCATAAACACAAAAGGCCAGCTCTTAGGAGCTGGCCTTTTGTGCGTTGATAGACCACAACCGGATGACGAAAGCAGGCCCCTTCGCTGGAGATGATCTTCACCACAAGGCGAAGCAGAGCAGCGAACCAGGCCCAAACATTCCGTAGTGGTGGCTTCCAGCCGCCACGCATTTCATCGATTTCATTGGCGGCCGGAAGCCGCCAATACGACAACTGCAGAGAACTCCGCAGCCATGGAACGAACGCACCCGCTGTCTATTCTAACGACAGAACGTTAACCCTCTCCGACCTACGAAGAGTGTCGTCGCAGAAAATTGCGAAGCTGGAATGGGTGGCCAGCGTTAGAGCGAGGCACAAGCGAACCCTCGGGGCTTCCTTCGCAAGCTCAGCCCAATCCCAGCCACCCATTTCAAGTGCAACAATCTGCGAACACACTTGATGGACCTCCTCACCACACAGGGCTCACAGCGTGACTGCGAACCTGATACACTTGGCCGGCATAGTTTTCACGGTCGGCAGTGTCCTCTCTTTTGTGCAGTAAAGACGGTATGTCAAACAGCGATTCCGTTTCGTCACCAGACGAGTCCGCCGACGTGCCGCTATCGGAACTGGCAAAGGACACCACCTTTGGCGGGCTGATCTCCACCCAGTTCCTGGGAGCTGCCAACGACAACTTCTTTAAACAGTTGGTCTTGCTGCGCTGTGTGGAGCTGTCTGCGACGGTTGGCGGCGATCGGCAGGGGCTGGCACTGGCCGCTTTCGCATTGCCGTTTGTTCTGCTGTCGGGCCTGGGAGGGTATCTGTCCGATCGATTCTCCAAGCGTTCCATTGTCGTTTGGTGCAAAGTCGCTGAAATCGCTGTCATGGCAGCGGCCATGGTGGTGCTGCTGCCCGGAGTTTCCGCGGGAGCACAGCAACTGTATCTGCTGATTCTGGTATTGGGTTTCATGGGAGCACAGAGCGCGATTTTTGGCCCATCAAAGTACGGCATTCTTCCGGAGCTCTTTTCCGGAAAGAAGCTATTGCCGGTCAACGGTGCCATCCAGATGACCACGTTTCTGGCCATCATCTTTGGCATGGCGGGCGCCGGCATTGCACTCGACAATCTGGACAACTCTCTGTGGATGTGCAGTGCGATTGCTGTTGGAGTGGCCGCAATTGGGACAGCGACGTCGTTGCTTGTCAGAAAAACACCAATAGCCGAACCCGGACTTCCTTTGCAGCCTGGCAACCTGTTCATCCCACGGGAAATCTGGCAGCTGTTTAAAGAACGTCCTCAGCTTGCCCGGGCGATACTGGTGATGATGATGTTCTGGTTTATTGGCGGCGTTGCTCAGCCCGCGGTAAACACACTTGGGGGAACAGTCCTTCTGCTCAGTAAAACACGAACCAGCCTGATGGCGGCTTCTATTGGAATCGGCATAGCGATCGGGTGTGTCGTTTCCGGCTTTGCCAACCGCAGCAGACACAGCGACGGCTCACGCTGGACAACGCGAGGAAGCTGGATGCTGGTGGTTTCGCTGCTGTTCATTTCGCTGCTCAGCAGTGGTCTCGTGGGGCGTCCCACAGAAAGTGCGGGGAAGGTACAGGGAATTCTTCACAGTCTTTTTGTGGCAGACGGAATGGAATGGCTACTGCGATCAAGTATGCTGTGTCTGGGATTGTCCGCGGGGATCTTCGTTGTGCCGATTCAGGTGTATATTCAGGATGCTCCGCCGCCGGATCAAAAAGGACGGCTGATCGGCGCGATGAACGTCGTGACGTGGATTGGAATCCTGCTGTCGGCAGCGTTCTTTGGAGTGATGCAGCGAGTCACCGAAGCACTCAGTCACCTGGATGGTGGCCAGAGTTATCAGTTCCTGGTGTTTCTGATCCTCGCAGTAATGATGGCTCCGGTCGCACGGTTCTATCGATTACCAGCCAGTGGCGCTGACACGAGAATTGATACCGGAGTGGAAGAATCCTGACCGGTCTGTGAACAGAATGAACCGAAACGGCGTGTTGTGAAACAAAGCTATTTGGGTAACGACATTATGAACCCGATGACCGAAAACCGCCTTCATTCCACTCGTCGTCAACTGTTGAGTTCCCTCGGCACAGGTGTTGGCACGGCTGCACTGGCATCGTTACTTGGAAGTGAATTTTCTGTCGCCAACGCCGCGAAGAAAAAGGGCCTGCCATCCCGGGCGTCGGCGGAATCGATCGGTGGACTTCCCGAGCTGCCACACCTGCCCGCAAAAATCAAAAACATCATCTATCTGTTTCAGAACGGTGGCCCCACACACGTCGACACCTTCGACTACAAACCCCAGCTGAAAACGCTGCACGGCCAGCCGATTCCCGCAGGCTTCGTTGACGGCAAGCGTTTCAGCACGATGACAGGCAACGCTTCCGGAAAACTGATGCTTGCGCCAGTCGAACCATTCCGCCAGCACGGTGAAAGCGGGGCGACGGTTAGCGCTTTGATGCCGCACACCGCAAGGATTGCCGATAAGCTCTGCTTCATCAAGGGCATGCACACCGATCAGGTGAATCACGCTCCGGCGATTCAGTTTTTGCTGAGCGGTTCGCAGATTCCCGGCAGACCGACACTGGGCGCATGGCTGAATTATGGGCTTGGCAATCAGGCCGAAGACCTTCCCGCATTTGTCGTCATGACGTCCATCAGTAAAGGGACCAGCTGTGGGCAGATTTTCTATGACTTCTACTGGGGAAGCGGTTTCCTTCCTTCGCGATATCAGGGCGTCAAGTTTCGCAGCGGCGGTGATCCGGTGCTGTACCTTTCGAATCCAAAGGGCGTGACTCGAGCAATGAGGCGTGGTGCTCTGGACGATCTTGCCGAACTGAATCAAATCAAGCTCGCGCAGCACGGTGACCCGGAGATCGCCGCAAGGATTGCTCAGTACGAAATGAGCTTCAAGATGCAGGCCAGCGTTCCGGAGCTTACGGATCTCGCCGGCGAATCGAAACAGACGCTGGAAATGTACGGCCCTTCGGTAAACGAGCCCGGTACGTTTGCTCACAACTGCCTGCTGGCTCGGCGACTTGTCGAACGCGGCACACGCTGCGTCCAGCTGATGCATGCCGGATGGGATCAACACAACAGTCTGACCACTGAACTCTACAACCAATGCCGAGATACCGACCAGCCGTCAGCCGCACTGGTGCAGGATTTGGAACAACGCGGCCTGCTGGATGAAACGCTGGTGGTGTGGGGTGGTGAGTTCGGTCGCACGCCATTCCTGCAGGGCGACATCAACAACCGACCACGCTGGGGGCGAGACCACCATCCGTATGCATTCACCGTCTGGATGGCCGGCGGCGGCTTGAAACAGGGCCTCACCTACGGAGCGTCCGATGAACTCGGCATCAACGTGGCCGAAAACGGAGTTCACATTCACGATCTGCAGGCCACGATTCTGCATCTGATGGGCGTCGATCACGAACGTCTTACTTATCGGTTTCAGGGTCGCCAGTTTCGATTGACGGACGTCCACGGTGAAGTGGTCAACGCCATTCTGTCGTAGGCTCAACAATCACAGGCTGGCATAAAGAAATCGCACACCCAGCCACAGAAACGCAGTGCATGGGCGGCGAAACGCGGATTGGATTTCTCCGCGGCTCTGCGCGAGAATGGGGACCCCCTTGAGGCGTTACAGGTTTCAGGGACAGGTCATTCTCTTATTTTGAGAGATTGCTGATCTGTTCAAACTGAGCTGGTGACCTGTAATCGAGGCTGAGCGCCCTGCTGTTACAGATCTGTTACAGATTGGATTTGGGCACAAAAAAAGGACTCACGTCGATTTGACGTAAGTCCTTAGTATGAAACGGAGAGGGTGGGATTTGAACCCACGGTAGGTTTGACCCTACGCCGGTTTTCAAGACCGGTGCATTCGGCCACTCTGCCACCTCTCCTTCGATTTTGCGGTAGTCTCCGATGTTTTGCGGACGCAAATGGGGTCGGTGACTTCCGTTGGGCGGGCATGCTAGAGGTGATGTGACGGGCTGTCAAGAATGACTGCACCTCAGCGACAAGGAATTATCGCGTTTCTTACACTTTGACGGATTCGCCGCTTCGATGACTGAGCAGGGACGTTTCGTGAATGCATCGGCCAATGGCGTTGGTTACAATTGCCGCTATAGATTCTCTCGCTTTGGAGAAATCGAATGTCGTGAGCCTTTTGGGAACTGTCCGTGCGAGGAGTTTGCTGCCTCATCCTGTGGCGGATCGCGCCGAGC
>CAYZYB010000081.1:0-10754 GCA_964481505.1 uncultured Planctomycetaceae bacterium
CTGTTTTTCCGTCACGGCCGCACTCTGCGACATATTGTGCTAACACGAGAACATCCTCTCAGAATCACACCACCAAGCGTTTCGTAATGTTTTTCCTCGTTTCCATCGCTTTAATCGCCTACATGACGTACGTCACCGTACGTGAAGGGAGCGATGTTGCGCTGAGGAAAAGCTTTCTGCTGACGGCGTTATTGCTCCCAACGTGGCTCACTTTTTACGTGCGTTCGATTCGTCTGGATTTTCGGATTGTGCACGCTTTCGCGGCAATCGGTTTGTTGATGCTTTCGCCGCCGCGAAAGAGCGTAGCCTTCCGGCTGTGCCTTACCGACCTCATCGTGGTTGGTTTGGTGATCTCACTTTCTGTATCCCAGTACCTCTGCGACTCCCTTGCTCCGCTCACACCGTTTGACATCAGCTTCACCTGGCTTGCGACCTATTTTACGGGACGACTGTTCTTCCGAGACCAGGAAGATCTGGAACAGCTGGCGCCGATGGCGGCCAGGGTGATAACGCTGGTCTGTGCTCTGGCGTTTCTGGAGGCTTTCACAAAACAGAACCTGCTGAACATCGCTCTTGGCAAGGTCTTCTCAATTCTTGAAACGGGTGAAGGGTACCGATGGGGTATCAAACGAGCTCAGGGCAACGCCTCCCATCCTATTTACAATGGCTTTCAACTGATTCTATTCCTTCCGATCGGTGCATACCTTCATCGCTGGGGCTGGATTCAGACGAAGAAAAACTGGCTGGCTATTCTGAGTCCATTCTTTCTTGGGCTTTCAGTACTAGTGACGGTTTCCAGAGGAGCTCAAGTCGGCTTCTTTATCGCTGCGATGATCGTCGTTTTCCTGATGTATCGTAAGCTGCGGATTCCCCTCGCACTCACCGCCATCGTTCTGGGAACTTCGCTGTACGTTCTCCGCGATACCGTTGTGGATACGCTTGGCCGAATTGCGGGCGAACATCAGCAGGAAATCCGCCTCATCACCATCAATGGCGAAGAAGTCGAATACACCGGCACCAAGCATCGCCTGTTACTGCTGGAAGTCTATGAGGAGCCGATTGAAGAATCCGGTTGGTTTGGCTGGGGCGGCGCACTAAAAGGCGTGGAAATCGAAGAGGGGCTTCAGCGATTCCGATCGATCGACAGCCACTACATTCTGTTTTATCTGCAATACGGCGCGCTTGGACTTGGTTTCTTTGTTGCCACGATGCTGCTGGTGTCTGCCAATTCACTTCGCATGTCGTTTGGCGACTCTGACCTGCGTCCGGTTGCCGCCGGACTTCTTGGTAGTTTCGTTGCACTGGCGGTGTCGATGACGTCGGTCTGGTTCGCTCCGGATTACGCTGCCATCTGGATGTTCAACGCCGGGTTGACCTGCAATTTGCATGCGGTCTGGAAGCTGAAGCCGCCGGAAGCTGTGTATCGAGTGCAACGAAACCTTCTTCCTGTCACACAACTTCGTAAAGGAGTTTGCTGACAATGGAGACCACAAATCACAACGCCGTCAAAGGCACCGAAACCAATCTGGTGCTAACCACAGTGCCGAACCGCTCTCGGCTGGGCATTGTCGGCAAGAAGACTGCGCTCAACATCCTGCCGTATTGGTGGGTCATCACGGTCGCCTGCGCGGTTTCGGCAGGCACTGCCTTCCACATCTCGGATAAGGTTGCCACCACAACACATCGAATCTCTGCCGCGATGATCTATCATCCTCTCCCGATCGATGGCGGAGCGGATCGCCTCTACTTCCCTCCCGATCTCAAAACACTTACGTCTATGGTCGCTTCCGGCCCGGTACTCGAACGCGCAATCCTTGAATCACAGGCTGAAACCACACCGATTCTGCTTTCGAGAAACCTGACAGTTGATGCGCCGCGAAATACACAACGCATTGGATTGTTGCTGACCAGCGACGACCCCCAACGCGGTGCAGAACTTCTAACAGAGATTTGCAAATCTGTTCAATTAACTATTGCGGATATGCGCCGTGAGGTGATCGGCAATACGTTGACGGATATCAAAGCATCGCTCGAACGAAATGAACGCAGAATCGGGTCCAGTCGCGCAGAACTGTTGAAGTTTACCGGCCAGTTGGAAATCGACGATGTCAATTCAGAATTAGAAGACCTTGATACGGCGCTGGCCACCCTGGACTACCAGCTCAATACTTCGCAGATCGAAGAAAAGGGCCTTCGTGTTCAGCATCAGATTATGAAGCAGGAACTCGCAGCTCAGAGAAAACGCGCTGAAGAAGAGGCCACCGAGGAAGACGAAGGCGACCAGGATTCACTGGTGGATGCTCGTCGTCGCCAGGATCGACTAAACGAACTTATCCGAGAAGAGCGACGTTTTAATGAGGTGAGAGCGGAGCTTGACGCCAAGCAAGCCATTTTCGACCGCAAGATTAAGCTGTATGAAAAAGGTTACATCAGCCGCAGTGACTTCGAAGATATTGACTCACAAGTGAAGCAACTGAAGGCCAGGATCATGGAAGGAAGTCGGATCGAAGAATGGCAGGCGGAACTGGATCGTTTGGATGAACAGATTGTCCCCGGTGCCGGTGGAAAGAAGAAGGTTTCACCAATCATTCATCAAATGATGTACCGCTTGCTCGACATTGATCTCAACATCAGCGACGCTCAGGAAACACAGCGCCAAATCGCTTTCAAACAGGCTGATGCCAGAAAACGACGTCACGAACTCCGAATGTTTCAGCAGGAACAGTCCGCTCTGACAATGGAAATCAAAGCTGCTGACGACGAACACGTTACGCTGAATCGACAGGTCACTTCGTTACAGTCTCTCTTTGATATGGGACCGTCAGAGCTCACGATCGCAGAGGCTCCGTCTAACAGACTTCAGCAGCCAAGTTCAAATCGTAAAAAAATCTTTGCATTACTTTTCATCGGACTTCTGGCTGTCGCCATGACGCCGCTGATATTACTCGCTGCCATGTCTGCCGCTCAACGAACGGTTTTGGAACACACTGCAAATCTGAACCTGGCAGTTCTCAGTCCGCGGAAGTCGTTGCTGGAACTGATGAGAGATAAACGACGAGACCGCGGCGTTACCTGGGAACGACAATTGGCGCTTCGGATTCAGCAGATGATACCGAAACCCGGATCGGTCGTGTCTGTCTTCCCGGCGACACCGCGGCACGATGACAGCGAAATTATGCACAATATTGCCACGGTGCTGCAGTCTCGAGAAGAACGAGTGCTGATGCTGCGACTGGACAGTCCGCGGGAGACTACGAAAAAGACAAGCGGTAAAGCGGTCCTTGAAGCAATTTCAGAAACATTCGGGACGGGCGTCCCAACAGTCGCTGACTTTCTGACGGACCATTCGATCGACATTCAGGATACGATTGGCAAGGCAGCCAACAACATCGACGTGGCCTTCGGTGGAAACTTCGACCACGACAAGATCTTTTCGAAACGCATGGCAGAGTATCTTGATCAGGCCAGCGAAAAATATTCAATCATCATGTTGTACGGCATGGATCTTAATCAGACTACGAGTGTGGAAATGCTTGCGGGACATTCGGACGGAGTGATCCTGATGCACAACAACGCGGACGTGTTGACGGGGAATGCGAAACGTACTATCGACAACCTTACCGAAAACCGAGTACCGTTGTTCGGCGTTGCCGCACGGCCTCCCGAAGCGAGATTGACATGGCTAAGGCAGCGCCGTCGTAAGAAAGATACGTCAGCGCGTCTGAAGCAAAGAGCCGACGCCGAACGCGTTTCGCAGAAACACAAAAAGACGAAGCCGTCCAAAACAACCGGGCCAACGCCCGAGGAAACAAACGATGCCGTTACGGTTGGGGAGGACAAGGTATGAAAATCGCCTACCTGATTCCCGAGTTTCCTGGGCAGACTCACGCCTTCTTTATGCGTGAACGCGACGAACTCACCAAACGTGGTGTGAAAGCGTCGCTGTACTCAACACGACCACCTGAAAACGGGGCTGCCGCTCACGAATGGGCCGCAGCAGCGGCGGCAGAAACGAACTACCTCACGCCGTTGACGCCGCAGCATCTCCTGAGAGGGCTTGGGCAACTGCTAAAGAGCGGCCCTGTCGCGTGGCTACAGTGTCTGCTGATTGTGATGGCTGCGAAGGACATCACTCTAAAACAACGATGTCAACTTCTGGCTATGATTCCAGTGGCTGCAGCGTTTGCAGCTCACGCAAAACGCGACGGAGTTCTTCACCTCCACATCCATAGCTGCGCCAATGCGGCCTGGATTGGAGTCTTCGCGAGCAAACTCACGGGACTGAAATACAGTCTTACGCTCCACGGCCCGTTGGTAGACTACGGTCCGAATCAGATTCTGAAATGGCGGTCCGCCGCATTCGTAATCATCATTACTAAAGAACTCCTGGCGCAAGTCAGAAACACACTTCCCGCTGATCAGTTACCGCCCTTGCTGTTGGCGCCGATGGGCGTGGACGTTTCCAGCTTCCAACGCACAGAATCTTACGAACCACCGTCGGCGAATTCTGAACTGAGGCTGGTGTCGTGCGGAAGAATCAACGTTTGCAAAGGCCACGACGATCTCATTCGCGTCGTGCATGCACTTCGTAAGCGGGGCATCGACGCAAAGCTGCACATTTGTGGGGCAAGCGATGGGCGAAAGCAGGCCTACCTTGATCTCATCCAGTCTCTGATTGACGAATTCAATCTGCAGGATCATGTGAAACTACTGGGTTCGGTATCTGAAGAAGTCGTCCGCGATGAACTTCAGTCCGCACATGTGTTTTGCCTGGCCAGCCACAAAGAGCCGCTCGGTGTTGCCACGATGGAAGCCATGTCCATGGAAATCCCCGTCATTGTTACCAGGAGTGAAGGGGTGACGGAGATGGTTGAGTCGACGGTCGATGGCCTTCTGGTTCAGCCACACTCTCCCGGCGAATTTGTCGATCGCATCTGCGAACTGCTTGATGATCCAACCGAAGCAAGGCGCCTTGGCATGGCAGGTCGGCAGACGATTGTCGAGCGTTTTCACAGTGGCGTCAGCGCCGAAGCGATTATTCGGGGCATTGAGGGATTCATCCCGGAAGAACTTTCGAAGCCTGGCACGCAACAAGCGACAGACTCCGTTCAGGCCCTGCAGCAGGTCAGGTAGTGCTGTGTCAGGATTTGACAGCCAGTGACACACAGAAGACTGCGACACATTCGTTGTTGAACAGGCGGTTGAGTAAGCCATAGTAGCGCTTGCTGTGATTCCCATATCAATCTCGTACACCTGTCAAAATCCACGCAACCGATCGTTCGTCTATTGCCGAGCACCGAACGCTCCGTAAGTTGATTCGGCAAGTCAACGTATGTTTTGATTCTGCCACGCAGGTCACCTCCTCCTTCCGTGGGAAGGAATGGGATGATTCCGAAATCCTCTGGAAATCTGCTGAGCCTGTCAGTTGGCGACCTATGTTTGCAATACGAATGGATTCGTTTTCACCTTTGATATTGCCCCCTTGAACTGACAGAACCGGAATCAGAGTGGCTGCACTCGACCAACAATCCAGCGATGCGCGCTCACCAATCTGCTCTGCAGCAGTTGTGGTGATGAGTGTTGCTGCGCTGTTTCCTGTGTGGGCAGATCTTTTCTCCATCGCCATGCACGACGAAGAGGCGAGTCACATTCTGCTGGTGCCGTTCGTATTCGCATGGCTGCTCTGGGGCGCGCGTGACAGGCTGAAAGCTTGCCTTCCCGTTCACCGAGAATGGGGATTGGCCTTAATCGCTGCGGCCGTCGCGTGTCACGAACTTGGCTTGAAGTACAACCTTCAGATCCTGTGGCATTTTTCCGCGATCGTTGCTCTTGTTGGCGCCATTTGGTTGGTATCCGGTGCAAACGGAATCCGAATCATGCTGCCCGCAATCGTGGTGCTGCTCTTTCTGATGCCGATTCCGGGCTTGTTCCGCCAGCAGGTCTCTCTGAGCATTCAGTCCTATTCGGCTGGCATTGCTCAATACGTGCTTACCTTCTTCGGCCTTAATGTGCAAAGAAACGGCTGTGTGCTGGCGGTCAACGGAACTGTTGTGACTGTCGCAGAAGCCTGCAACGGCATGCGAATGTTGTTCGCTGTCCTTCTCGTAGTCTACGCGATGGCTTTCTCGCTCGCCCGAACGCGGCTGACGCAGGCGATGATCCTGACGCTAAGTCCCGTGCTGGCATTACTGTTGAATGTTGTTCGACTTTCGATTTCCGCATGGACGTTCAGTGCCTGCAGCGAGGAAGTCGCTCAAACGTGGCACGACATTAATGGATGGTTGATTCCAGGACTTCTGATGTTGGCCATTTTCCTTCTCACCGACAATCGTGGCCACGCGATAGGCGATTCCGACAGTGCCGCGAAGGTATGGGCTTTCGGAACGACGGGGACCGCTGGAGCAATCGCCGTTAGCACGCTGTTGGTGTGCTTTACGATCAACTGTTCCAGGATTCCAGAAGGCAATCAAACGTCCTATCACCGTAACAGGGTTGCGCAACAACTGAACGACTTTCCCTTTTGCGTGGACGACTGGCTTGGTGTGTCCGGCGAGATGCATACCGACGAACTTCGACTTCTGAAACCCATCACGGCGTTTCGTCGCGACTATTCTCACGTTGTTACCGGCGATCATGTTTCTGTGGTGGCAGTGTTCACGAACAACGCGCGAGATCTTGTTGGGCACGAGCCTGGAATTTGTCTTACAGGGCAAGGCTGGACCCTGATCAGTCAAGCACCGGTCTCGTGGGCCGTCGGCAACAGTGAGATCAGCGGTCGTGCGTATGAATTTTCTTTTGGAGAGAATTCACAGATTCGTCGACAGGTCATCAGCATTTTGTTGATGGCTGGTGGTGAGTCGAGCGGAGACATTGCGGCCGTTGCCAATGCTGCCGCAGACTTTCGTCGCGCTCCTTATGGGGCGTGCTCGCTGCAGATTTCTTCGGATCAGATTCGGTCCAGTGCGGGCTGGAGAAAGCTGGCCGAACCCTTCGTGCAAGCAATACGTCCGGTCGTAAATTCATTCATCGCGTGCCGTACCCAAGGCTATGACAGTCGAATGGCAGCGGCACAAACACCTCGTTCCGACACTCAACTGCTCCCCTTTAGATCAGCAGGTCGAGAACAACAGGGAGGCCTTCAGTGACAAATCAATCCACGCAACCATTCCATCGTAAACCACTTGTTCGCTTCAGCGCATTTGCTGGTATGGGACTTCTTCTGCTGATTGGCGGAATCGTCCTAAATGGCAATTTCCAGGAAGCAGATCCAACGAAGAGTGCAGCGCTTACAGCGGAAGCACTCAATGCTCGGGTAGCGGAGGCTGTGGAATTTTCGGACCGCGGGCAGCTGCAGTCAGCGTTGGACATCCTGAATCCGATTCGGAAAGAGATCTTCGAACAAGGACATGTCATTGGTCTCAGAACCTTCGCCGAGGCGCGAGCTACTCTGCCTGAAGCGAAGGATGGGCACGTGTTACCAGCGGTTGGCGCATTTATGCGTTTGGCAGAAGTCGACCCCGAAGATACAGAAAGCCGGGTCCACCTCTTTCAGCTGTTTCGAAGGATCAAGAATGAAGAAGGCGCCGTGCGTTTCGGCAGCGAAGCGGTGGCTCTGAAGCCCGACGATCATCGTCTGCGGCTGCTGCTGGCGGACGTCCAGCTCCGTACTGGCGACGCTAAGAATGCTGAGGAACACGCACGGACGGTCCTGGCAGCAGACTCGAACAACATCGAAGCGGCGACGCTGGTTGTTCGTTGTCGCGTTGCCGATGGCGACGACTCTACAACGATTCTTGAGCTGATTGACGGCCTTTGTGATCAAAGTGACCAGAAGAAGACTCAGCTGGATCGAACACTCCTGTCTCTGGTGTTGGCAAGGGAAACGAATGACACGGAAACTGCCGAATTGCTCGCTGGCTCCTTCGCCCCCAACGACATTAACGAATCCGTCGACCAGACGCGGGTGGAAATGATCATCGCTGCTCTCGGTTCTGCCGGACGCAGCCAGGACGTGATCTCGGCAGCAGCCCGATCAGCTGACACGGGATCTTCTTCGAGTGTAGAAGAACCGAACCGACTGCTATCGGCAGTTCGTCGGTATCTCTGGGCGGGCGAGCATCAGCGAGTTCTGGATGCGACGGAAACTGCTATCGACGTTAGGTCAGGCAATAATGATGAACTTGTCATATTGCGTTTCATGAGCCTTTGGCTGGAAAATGACAGGACAGAGCTACGTCCGATGGCGGAAGCCATGAGTAAACTACAAACGCACAGGGCGCGAGTTTGGACGCCGGTGTTACAGGAGCTCGCGGCAGCCGAACCAAAGACCGAAGCGATTCTCAAGGCGACATCTGCAGCGCTAGCATTTTTTCCAGAAAGTCCATGCCTCACTCTACTGAATGCAGAATCACTGATTGCTATCGGTGATCCCGATGGAGCTATTGTTGCATTCCGCAACGCGATCGCCGCGTCACCTCGGTGGGCCCATGCCCGTATCAGATTGGCAGAACTGTTCACACAACGGTCTCAACCAAACCTTGCGTTCGCTGAAGCACTGGAAGCTGTGAAGGCCGTTCCGCATTCAACAAAAGCAACGCATGCCCTGATCGTGAGTGTCACCAGGTTGCGTGAAGCAGGTGGACAGCTCAACAAACAAGCTCAAGCGGCAATGCTGAAATTCGTACAACGGACGAAAGAATCGGCAACCGACGATACGTCCAAAACGCTTCTGGATGCAGCTTTCCACTTTCTAAGAGGCGACGCCGAGCAGACAGACACGGCTGTTGCAGAACTACTGGCAAAGCCGGAGTCTCTGATGACGGCCGATTTGACGCTTCTCGAAGTGCTGGCGTCAAACGAGCCCCTGCGTCGAGAGGCAAAGGCGATCCGGCATTCGAAGGCTGGTCTAAGGTACGACGACCTTTTGTTTGATTGCGTCGAGGCAGCGCGGAAAGAAGGTCCGACGGCAGCCCTGCTCTATCTGGAAACCGCAAAGCTTGGCAACCGGAAACTTCCAAAAGCATCACAACGGTTTCTGTATGCGGAAACGCTGTCGATCTTAAGAGACAAGGATGCGAAAATCGCGTGGATCAGCCTTGCGAATGACTATCCGCGTGAACTGCGTATTCAACAACGCGCGGCAACTGATCCTGGGTTGGCTGACGATTTTTCTGCTCGACAAAAAATCGTCAACAACATCAAGGCAGTGTCATCGGAAGAGACAACCGTCTATCAGATTGAAGCCGCTCGACTTCTTCTTGACAAAGATGACAGTCAGCAAGCCGCCGCACAGGCCGCCCTGACAATGACCGAACTCCTAAAGACCGCAACCACCTCGACGCAGGCCATGCGACTTGCGATTCGAGCGTTTGAACGACTCAACAAACCGGAAAGAGTGCTGTCGATCTTGCGCGATGCCTCAGGCAGCGGAATGCGAATCCCGGATTTCCAGTTGCGACTGGCCGAGCAATCGTCAACGCGTGAAGAAGCCGTTCGCTCAGCAAAAAGCTTCCTGGCCATGATCTCACCGTCGTCTCCGCTAAGAGGCCGCGCGATCAACGTGTTGTTACAACACGGCGAGTACCGTACAGCGGCTCATGAACTCTCCGTGAATTTGCCAAGGAAAATCGAAGACACCGATGAGCATTTCCATCGATTCAGTGCCCTGGCAGTCGCCATGGCGTACAACGGAAATGTTAAAGAGGTACTCCGTCCGATCGAAACGCTGGCTCCAAATTCCAACCGATGGTTTAAGTTGTGGCTCGACATCACGGAGGTCGCTTCTGTTGCTAAAGAGGATGCTTTTGCCATGCTGATTCAGGCAGCAGAATGGTCCGAAGTAGAGCCCGAATCTCGTAAACGACAGCTTTCTGTTGCATGGCGTCGTTTGGCTCGCCGGAGTCCGGATAAGCGGTGTCTGGAACAGGCCTTTGCGGAACTTAATGCGGTTGTTGATTCGACCGCGGATGCCTCAGAACAGATGCTTCTGGCTGGACTCGCGATCAAAGCAGACCAACCTGATGTTGCTGCAACGGTCTATGACCAGTTGGTTGCACGAGCCGACGAGAAGGCCCCCTACCACGCAATTGCACTCAATAACCTTGCTTCCTTGAAGTTGACCAGCGGCACTGATCTGCATGAAGCCAGTGCTCTCGCAGACCGCGCCTGGCAGCTGCAGCAGAAACCCGAATTCGTTGACACGCTGATTGACATTCGTCTTAAACAAAACCGAAAACAGGAAGCCCTCGTTCTGCTGGAAGAGGGAATCAAAAAATGGCCACAGAACCCACGACTCAAACGACTTGCCACCAGGTTTAAAACCACTTCGGCGGCGCCGCATGGGAGTTGACTCCGGATCTCGGACGATCCGAAACCGGACCATCAGTTTTTTTCAGAACGATCACTACTCATTGTCGATTGACACAGAACACCGAAGGGCAACACCATGAAAAGCTCCCTTACCTTTGTCGCAACTCTTCTGCTGGGGACGAATCTTCACGCTGCTCTCATTGACTTCGAAGACCCCGCCGCTGTGGATGAAGGCGATGCGAGCGCCTATCTTCAGGCAAACGGCCTTAGCATCACGGCTAGTGCTGGACAAAACCGAAACAGGGCGATTGCCGCTCAGGTCACCTTCGAGGGAAATGGCGCGGATGGTACAGATGCTTTCCCGGTCAGCACTCCGGGTCTGGACTTCAGTGGCCTCGGCGATTTCTTTCTGAAGGTCGGAACTGGTCACTTCCCGCACTTTGGAG
>CAYZYB010000082.1:0-10593 GCA_964481505.1 uncultured Planctomycetaceae bacterium
GTCATTAAGGTTGTTCGCGCTGCGACTGGTCTTGGGCTGAAGGAAGCCAAGGAAGTCGTCGAAGGCGCTCCGAAGGCCATCAAAGAAGGTGTCTCAAAGGAAGACGCCGAGAAGCTCAAGGAAGAAGTCGAAGGTGCCGGCGGTACCTGCGAAATTAAGTAATACAACACGATTTGTTTGTATTGAAGCTTCACAACGAAGGCTGAAGCGGCGAATGCCGCTTCAGCTGCTCGTGTTAATTGGCATAGGCTGCCCTGATTTGGTAGCCTTCCCCGACGGTCGCTCTTGACGTGTGTAAGAGTGTTTCGCTTTTCGGGGGATTTGGTCGACGGCTGGTCCGATTATCAACGCATATTTGCCATTGATTTTGGTGGTTCCAGGGCAGTTGCTCTAGTAGGGCAAGTGTCTTTTCTCGCGCGCTGTTATTTGGTTGGTTTGTCGAGCTTCTTCGTTCCGTATCGTTGAATTAGAAGGCAATTGTTGCAATGCCAGTACCCTCTGTTCGTACAATCGACCAGGACGCGGTTCGAAACTTTGGAAAAATCCAGGCTGACTACGAGATTACCGATTTAACTCGTATTCAGACGGAGTCGTATGCTCGTTTTCTGCAGGTTGAGCGTTCGTCACGTGATCGCCTTGAGCAGGGACTCGAAGGGATTCTTCGCGAAGTCTTTCCGATTGAGAGCTACGACGGTCAGTTTCGGCTTGAGTATGTGCGCTACGAGCTCGGCAAGCCACGATACACGCCGCCGGAATGTCGCCAGTTGCGACTCACTTATGGCCGACCGTTCCGCGTGTGGTTGCGGTTGATTAAAGAACAGCCGGTCGAAGAAGAGGTGTATCTTGGTGATATTCCGATCATGATCGGCGGCGGCGAGTTTATTGTAAACGGTGCTGAGCGTGTGGTTGTGAGTCAGCTACACCGTTCGCCTGGTGTTGACTTTGTTATGGCGGAGGAAACTGCCAGCAGTGATCGTAAGACTCAGTCCTGCAGGATCATTCCGGAGCGTGGTAGCTGGATCGAATTGATCTGCACGAAGAAGGACGCAGTCGCTGTTCGGATTGACCAGAGTGGCAAGTTTTCGGCGATGACTTTGCTGCGAGCGATGTCACCGAGTTATTCAACAGACGCCGACATTATTCGGCTGTATCACGAGACTGAAGAATTCAAACTGACGGCGAAGACGGAGCCGGCAAAGCTAATTGGTCGTTATGCCGTTGAGGACATTATTTACCCTGCGAAGCACGAAAAGGCAGGGGAGATTCTCGTGGATGGCGGAGCAATTATTCTGGAGGAGATGGTTGAAGATCTTCTTGGTTCCGGATTGAAGACCATCGAGTTGGTTGTCGGGCCGGATGATGTTCTGATTCTGAAAACCATCGCAGAAGATAATACGTCAACTCACGAAGAGGCGTTGCTGCGAATTTATCAGCGTCTTCGCCCGGGTAACCCACCGAATCTGGACAAGGCTTCGGATCTGTTCAATGAAAAGTTCTTCGATCTGAATCGCTATCGACTTGGACGCGTCGGTCGTTTTCGAATCAACCGGAAGTTTGATCAGGATGTTCCGGACGATGAGATGACCTTGCGTCCGGAAGACTTCATCAATGCGGTTCGCTATCTGATGCGACTCCGGTTGAATGACGAAACCGCACAGATCGATGACATCGACAACCTTGGGAACCGTCGACTGCGAACCATCGACGAGCTCGGTGCGGACGAGATTCGCAAAGGTTTTCTGAAGCTTCGGCGAACCGTTCAGGAACGCATGAGTTTGAAGGAAGTCGATAGCATGACTCCTCGCACGCTCATTAATCCCAAGAGCGTTTCCGCGGCCATCGATTTCTTTTATGGCCGCAGTGAACTGTCACAGGTTGTTGACCAGACCAATCCACTCTCGATGCTCACACATGAGCGACGACTGAGTGCTTTGGGGCCTGGTGGTTTGAATCGTAAGCGTGCTGGCTTTGAGGTGCGAGACGTTCATATTTCTCACTACGGTCGAATTTGCCCGATTGAAACTCCGGAAGGAACAAACATTGGGCTGATTTCGAGTCTCGGTATTTTCGCGAAGGTAGACGACTACGGTTTCCTGATCACCCCTTATCGTAAAGTCGATAATGGTAAGGTGACCGACGAAGTTGTCTGGCTGCGAGCCGATGAAGAGTCCTTTGGTCATGTGGCTCCAGCGGACACGCCAATCAAAGATGGTCAGATTGAAGACGGCCTTGTTCTCGCGCGTTACAAGAGCGACGTGGTGTGGGTTCCTAAAGAAAAGGTTCAGTACACTGATGTGGCTCCCTGTCAGATGGTTGGAGTGTCTGCCGGCTTGATCCCATTCCTTGAGCACGACGATGCGAATCGTGCTTTGATGGGGTCTAACATGCAGCGGCAGGCCGTGCCACTGCTGATCGCCGAGCGCCCCGTGGTTGGTACGGGGATGGAGGATTATGTTGCCCAGCACTCCGGCATGCTTCAGCGCGCGGAGAAAGCTGGTACCGTGACCTACGTTGATGGCAACGTTATCGAAGTTGATGGTCGTAAATATCAGCTGCGGAAGTTCGTTCGTCTTAACGAACGAACATGCCTGAATCAGAAGCCGATCGTTTCTGTTGGTGACAAGGTTAAGGCTGGTCAGCTTCTCTGTGACAGTGCTGCGACTAAGCACGGTTCACTGGCCCTCGGGCGTAACGTGCTGGTCGCCTTCATGTCATGGTCGGGGTACAACTTCGAAGACGCGATTATTCTTTCGGAACGTCTTGTGAAAGAAGACGTGTACACGTCGATTCACCTTGATGAGTTCGATGTTGAGATTCGCGAAACGAAGCTTGGACGCGAAGAGTTTACCCGGGATATTCCGAACGTGAGCGAAAAGGCTCTGCACCATCTGGATGACGACGGGATCGTAAAAACCGGTACTCGAGTTCTTCCGGGCGATATCCTGGTTGGAAAGGTTTCGCCAAAGGCGAAGTCTGAACTGACGCCGGAAGAAAAACTGCTGCACGCGATCTTTGGGCGTGCGGGTGAAGATGTGAAGAACGAATCACTTGAAGTGCCGAGTGGTGTTGGTGGAATTGTGATTCACTCTGAAAAGTTCTCTCGGCGGATGAGCTTGTCTGATCTTGAACGTAAGAAGTTCGAAGATGAGTTAAAACAGACGGAAGAGGAAGGGGACGCTCGGATTTCTACGGCGTTCCGTGAATTTGCTTCCTCGATGAAGTCCGAACTCGGCGACGCTCTGTCTGATCCTGACGGACGCGACATGGGAACGCTGGAAGACAATAAGGCTGTAGGCGAATTCGCTCGCGGATTTCTGGCGTACTTCGAAGGTCTGGATATTCGAAGCGCCCAAAAGAAGACAGCGGCTCGCAAACTCATTAAGGAAGAATGGCCTTCTGTTGAGTTGATTATCGACGAAGAAGATCATCGTCTGAACAGCATGAAACGCGGCGACGAGTTGCCAAGCGGCGTGCTGCAGATGGTGAAAGTTTATGTTGCATCTAAACGACACATTTCGGTCGGCGATAAGATGGCCGGTCGGCATGGAAACAAAGGAGTGATTTCAAAAGTTCTGCCGATCGAAGATATGCCATATCTCGAAGACGGAACTCCCGTGGACATCATTCTGAACCCTCTGGGTGTACCGAGTCGAATGAACGTTGGGCAGATTCTGGAAACCCATCTTGGCTGGGCTGCAGGCAAGTTGGGCTATCGAGCCGTCTGTCCTGTGTTTGACGGTGCGACGGAAGAAGAAGTTCGTGAAGCTCTGCGTGAAGCCGGATTGCCGGAAGAGGGCAAAGCGTTTCTGACTGACGGTCGAACGGGTGAGCAGATGGAGCAGAAGACTACGGTCGGCAACATCTATATGCTGAAGTTGCATCATCTGGTTGACGACAAGGTTCATGCTCGAGCAACCGGACCATACTCGTTGATCACTCAGCAGCCTCTCGGTGGAAAAGCTCGCTTCGGTGGACAGCGATTTGGGGAGATGGAAGTCTGGGCTCTGGAAGCATACGGAGCTGCATACATTCTTCAGGAATTGTTGACGGTGAAGAGCGACGACGTCGAAGGTCGGACCAAGATTTACGAGTCGATGGTCAAGGGTGAAAACACGCTTGAAGCAGGCACACCAGCCAGCTTTGACGTACTCAACAACGAGATTCGCGGCTTGTGCCTGAATCTGCAGTTGGAGAAAGCTGGTCACTAACTCGCGTTAAAGCGAGTCTTGCAGTTGCGAAGCCCACGGCGAGTTTCGACAAGCTGCGATTTGGTGGTCAGAGTTTGTTTAAGTTTTAAGCGTGTACTTTTGCGATGGGTGGCGAAGTCGCCCATTAGCCTTTTAAACATTAGGTGTTGAGGAGTCAGGACGTGAGCGTAAGTGAAACCACTTTCGATCGAGTCAATGATTACGCGGCGATTCGAATTGGCCTTGCAAGTCCTCATGACATTCGCAGTTGGTCATTTGGCGAAGTTAAAAAGCCGGAGACGATTAATTATCGTACATACCGTCCAGAACGTGACGGCTTGTTCTGCGAAAGGATTTTTGGACCTGAAAAGGACTGGGAATGCGCGTGCGGCAAGTACCGCGGCATGAAATACAAGGGGATGATCTGTGACCGCTGCGGCGTCAAGGTGACCCATAGTCGCGTGCGTCGAAAACGTATGGGACATATCGAATTGGCAGCTCCTGTCGTTCATATTTGGTTCTTCAAGTCGATGCCGAGTCGCCTTGGTGCGATGCTGAATATGAAGACAACTTCACTTGAGAAGGTTGTCTATTTTCAGGACTACGTGGTGATTGATCCGGGCGACACGCCGCTCGAAGCGACGCAAATGCTGACCGAAGATGAAGCTCGTCAGGCTCGTCGTGACTACGGTGAAGATGCATTCGAAATTGGCATGGGGGCCGAAGCGATCAAGAAGCTTCTGCTGCAGATGAAACTTGCAGAGTCTTCCGACGAATTGCGCGCCTCATTGGCAACAACCCGAAGTCAGTCGACCGCGAAAGATCTGATCAAGCGTTTAAAGATTATTGAAGCGCTACGTGACAGTGACAACCGTCCGGAATGGATGGTTCTGGATGTGATTCCCGTTATTCCTCCAGACCTGCGTCCGCTGGTTCTTCTGGATTCGGGCAACTTCGCGACGAGCGACTTGAACGACCTCTACCGTCGTATCATCAACCGGAACAATCGCCTGAAGAAACTCGTCGACCTCAACGCGCCTGAAGTTATCGTTCGCAACGAAAAGCGAATGTTGCAGCAGTCGGTTGATGCACTGTTCGACAACAATCGTTGCAAGCGACCGGTTCTTGGTTCTTCAAACCGACCGCTGAAGTCTTTGACGGACATGATCAAAGGTAAGCAGGGTCGCTTCCGCGAGAACCTGCTTGGCAAACGAGTTGACTATTCGGCTCGTAGTGTGATCGTTGTTGGTCCGGAACTGAAACTGCACCAGTGTGGTCTTCCCAAGAAGATCGCTCTTGAGCTATTCCAGCCGTTCGTGATTCGACGGCTCAAGGAACTGGGACACGCAGACACCATCAAGAGCGCTAAGCGAATGCTTGAACGCCGTGATGAAGACGTGTGGGACATTCTTGACGAAGTCATTCGCAATCACCCCGTTCTGCTGAACCGGGCTCCGACGCTTCACCGAATTGGTATTCAGGCTTTTGAGCCGGTACTGGTGGAAGGAAACGCGATTCGTCTGCATCCGCTGGCGTGCAAAGGTTTCAATGCCGACTTCGACGGCGACCAGATGGCCGTTCACCTGCCGCTTTCTATTGAAGCGCAGGTTGAAGCGACCACGTTGATGATGTCAACGCATAACATCTTCAGCCCAGCCAACGGGGATCCGATCATCACGGCGTCTCAGGACATTGTGATGGGCTGTTACTACCTCACCATGAAGCGAGAAGGCCACCTGGGCCAGGACATGGTGTTTGCCTCGTCCGACGAGCTGTTCATGGCCTTTCAGCAGGGCAAGATTTCGCGTCATGCGACCGTGCGTCTGCGAATGCCGAAAGACAAACTCGTTAAGGGTGAAGGCGCCAAGGAGTATCGGCAGGGCGGTTTGGTCGAAACGTCTCCTGGGAGAGCGATCTTTAACGACTCTCTGCCGGACGGCATGGCTTACTACAACATCACGATGCGTAGTAAAGATCTCGCGACCGTGATTTCTGATTGTTACCTTGAGCTCGGGCGACGGGAAACCATTGAGCTATTGGACCGAATGAAGAAATGTGGCTTTGTCGCATCTACAGAAAGTGGTTTGTCGTTCGGTGCGAGCGACCTGAAAACGGCACCGAATAAGCATCAGGTGATTGGCGACGCGGAAAAAGAAGTTCTGAAGCTGATGAAGAACTTCCAGCGTGGTTTGATTACAGAGAAGGAGCGTTACAACAAGGTGCTCGACATCTGGACTCATGCACGTGAAGAAATTACGGTCAGCATGATGGACCAGCTCGAACACGACGTTCGAGACGAAGGTCGTTATGTGAATCCGGTTTACCTCATGGCTCACTCTGGTGCTCGTGGTGGTGTCGGTCAGATGCAGCAGCTTGCCGGTATGCGTGGTCTAATGGCCAAGCCGTCGGGTGAGATTATCGAGACTCCGATCAAGTCGAACTTCCGCGAAGGTCTGACGGTTCTTGAGTTCTTCAGTTCTACGCACGGTGCCCGAAAAGGATTGGCTGATACCGCTCTGAAAACGGCGGACAGTGGATACCTGACTCGAAAGCTGGCGGACATCTGCCAGAACATGGTGGTGACGCAGCACGATTGCGGAACGACCAAAGGTCTGACGCGGGGTGTCGTTTATCGTGGCGAAAAGGTGGAGCTAAGTCTGGCCGCGGCGGTTCGTGGCCGTGTCAGCCGAACAAACATCGTTAACCCAATCACCGACGAGCTTGTGGTTCGGGAAGACGAGTTGATCACGGTTGAAAAGGCTCGAAAGATTGAGCAGATGGGCCTGGAGCGAATTCAGGTTCGCAGTCCAATGACCTGCAACGCACCTCTCGGTATCTGTCAGCTGTGTTATGGAATGGACTTGTCGACCGGTGACCTGGTTGAGCAGGGCCTTGCTGCCGGAATTATTGCTGCTCAGAGTATCGGAGAGCCTGGTACTCAATTGACGATGCGTACCTTCCACATTGGTGGTGTCGCCCAGATGGGAACAGACACCAGTCAGTTGCTGGCTAAACGTGCCGGTCGAATCAAGGTCACGCGTATTCGCAGTGTTGTTAACGCCGACGGAAAGCCTGTCGTTCTTGGTCGCAACGGAGAGATCTGTATTGTTGATGCCAAAGGGCGTGAAGTTGAGAAGCAGACGATTCCCAACGGTTCGATTCTGCAGGTAAAAGAAGAGCAGGAAGTCGAAGAAGGCACTGTGCTTTGCAGTTGGGATCCGCACGCGGTTCCTATTATCTCGCAGGTTGGTGGTACTGTTCGGCTTGATGATTGTATCGAAGGCCAGACGATGCGTTCCGAAAAGGAAACGTCTGGCAACATTCAGCGAACGATTACCGAGCATCGTGGGGCTTTGCATCCGCAGGTTGTTGTCGAAGATGGTGCAGGTGCGATTCTCGACTTCTATTACCTGCCAGAAGGTGCCACTCTGCTGGTGAAGGATGGCGACAAAATTTCGTCTGGAACAGACGTCGCTCGAACGCCGCGTGATTCCGCAGGAACGCAGGACATTACCGGTGGTTTGCCGCGAGTGACCGAGCTGTTTGAAGCTCGAAGCCCGAAAGATCCCGCAGTTGTCGCG
This sequence comes from uncultured Planctomycetaceae bacterium, assembly GCA_964481505.1. Taxonomy (GTDB): domain Bacteria; phylum Planctomycetota; class Planctomycetia; order Planctomycetales; family Planctomycetaceae; genus Fuerstiella. The sequence goes on from CAYZYB010000082.1 coordinate 7,769, forward strand.
GAGATTGATGGAGAAGTTGAGCTACTCGCAGAAAAGAAGCGTGGTAAGCGAATCGTGGTTGTTCGCGGCCAGGACGGCACCGAAGTTGAGCATTCGATTCCTCACGGGAAGGCGTTGCTGGTTCACTCTGGTGACTTGGTTTCTGCGGGTGACGCGCTTGTTCGCGGACCTTTGGTGCCTGAGGATATTCTGAGAGTCAGCGGTCCGGAAGAGGTGCAGCAGTACCTGCTTCATGAAATCCAGAGCGTTTACTTGGCTCAGAGTGTGGAGATTGATGACAAGCACATCGAGATTGTTATCGCTCAGATGCTGCGAAAAGTCAAAATCACCAGCGTGGGAGATACTGACCTTCTGCCAGGTGTGCTGATCGACAAGTTTGAATTGCAACGCGTGAATGAAGAGCTTCAGTCGAAGTGTCGCGTAACGGATCCGGGAGACACGGAATACCAGATCGACGATGTTGTACTGGTGTCCGAAGTGGAAGAGGTGAATGCGGAGGTTTCCAATCCTGTGCAGTACACCAAGCCGCGTCCAGCCAAGGCGACTCCACAGTTGTTGGGTATCACAAAGGCGTCGGTTCAGAGTGAGAGCTTTATCTCTGCGGCAAGTTTCCAGGAAACGACCAAAGTACTGACAGAAGCAGCTCTCGGTGGTCGAGTGGATAGCTTGGTTGGTTTGAAGGAAAATGTGATCCTGGGGCACCTGATTCCGGCTGGAACCGGTTTCCACACTCATCAGGATTCGCATGTCCGTATTCACGACTCTGCTATTCGTGAACAGGAAGAGGCGAAGGCGAGGATTTTGGCGGCTCGCGATGACATGTTGTCAGATGCAGACCTGATTGCTCGTCGAAGCGAAGATGATGAAGATCGGCCTCGGGCTCCGTCTTTGGCCGATCTGACTCCAGATGAGTAGAGAAATTGTTGAATATCTCAACGAGACTACCAGTTTGGCGTTGTTGTCGGGCAGGGCGGTGGGGGCACAGAAAGCCGCTTTCCACTTTGCCCGAAGGCAGGACTCGTTGAGAATTAGATTGATTGCTCTAACCGAAGGTTGACGATCACTGAAGGCACCGATACAGTGCCCGATCCGTTTTTCACTAATTGACTACAGACAGAATTGTCCAGAAGTATTTTTCATGCCGACAATTAACCAACTGGTTCGCAAGCCGCGTAAGCAGCAGAAAAGCAAGAATAAAACACCACTTCTTGAGGGGTCACCTCAGAAGCGTGGAGTGTGTTTGCAGGTCAAGACGGTGACGCCAAAGAAGCCGAACTCTGCTCTGCGAAAAGTGGCTCGTGTCCGCCTTTCGAACGGCAAGGAATGTACCGCGTACATTCCGGGGGAAGGGCATAACCTTCAGGAACACTCTATTGTTCTCGTCCGTGGCGGTCGTGTGCGTGACCTTCCCGGTGTTCGATACAAAGTTATTCGTGGTGTGCTCGATACCCTTGGTGTCAGTGATCGCCGTCAGGCACGTAGCCGCTACGGCCAAAAACGCCCTAAATAATCTGCCCACACTTCATAAACGACGATTGCTGATATGCCCAGGAAATTTACAGCCAGCCCGACTCAGCTGAAGCCGGACACACGTTATAACAGTAAGCTTCTGTCTAAGTTCGTCAATTGTTTGATGTACGATGGCAAGAAAAGCGTGGCGACTCGCGTTGTTTACGACGCACTCGAAATGGTCCGCAAGCAGATTCCGGACGAAGATCCTCTGGACGTCTTTGAGGGTGCGATTGACAACGTGAAGCCAGCGATTGAGGTTCGTTCAAAGCGAGTCGGTGGTGCGACTTATCAGGTTCCAACACCTGTTAGTGCAAAGCGTCAGCAGACTCTGTCAATTCGTTGGATCCTGGAAGCTGTTCGCGGCCGCAAGGGGCGTCCGGTTGGTCGTTCTTTGGCTGATGAGATTTTGTCGGCTTATCGCCGTGAAGGGGCTGCCATGACCAAGCGTGAAAACGTTCATCGTATGGCTGATGCGAACAAGGCATTTTCTCACTTTGCATGGTAGGTGCAGCGTTGCTGATGGCGACGTTTGTTCGACTGGAGTGATGTTGAGTTCGTGAGTTGATACATTTGCCAAACAGGCGTTGCCTGTTTGGCTTTTTTTATGCCTGAAACTTCGTCTCGTGTGTCATGGATGCGTGTTCAGCGTGTCGACTACTCGTTTAATGTTGTTTTTGGTGTTTGGTTCTTTGGTTTAGCAGTATCGGTTTGCGGTCAGGTGGCTTTCGCTTTGGCGAGGCTGGTTTGTCTGCAGAAGTCAGCGGGAATTCGCTGTGGGGGCAACGGTCAGATGGCTCGTTCTATTGATGGAATTCGGAACATTGGCATCATCGCGCACATTGATGCCGGGAAGACGACGACGACAGAGCGTATTTTGTACTACACCGGTGCGTCGTATCGCATGGGGAACGTTGATGACGGAACCACTCAAACGGATTTTGATCCGGAAGAGGCGCAGCGCGGGATCACAATCTACTCCGCGGCAGTGACCTGCGAGTGGAAGGGCTGCACCGTCAATATTATTGACACGCCCGGTCATGTTGACTTTACGGCTGAGGTTGAACGCAGTCTGCGGGTGCTTGACGGTGCCGTAGTGATTTTTAGTGCGGTTGAGGGTGTCGAAGCGCAGAGCGAAACCGTTTGGCGGCAGGCCGATCGCTACGGCGTGCCGCGGTTTTGCTTTGTTAATAAAATGGATCGGATCGGCGCTGATTTCGAGCGTGTGCTGGATGCGATGCGGAGTCGGCTTCGTGCGAAACCGCTGCCGCTGCAGATCCCAATCGGGCAGGGGCCCGCCACAAACGCAGATGGTT
>CAYZYB010000083.1:0-10567 GCA_964481505.1 uncultured Planctomycetaceae bacterium
CCCGCTGAGGCTGCGGTAACAACGATTAAACCTGAACCTGTTCCGATGGCGGAAGTCGTCAAGCCGCCTCCGAAAACCGAGTCCACTGATCGCAGTGAGTGCCAGGAATACACAGTTAAATTTGGAGACACGCTGTCGGAGATCTCTGAGCGATTCCTTGGATCGCAGAATCGCTACCGTGAGATTTACGAGATGAACAAGGACCGAATGTCGAGCCCTGACAGGCTGAGAGTTGGTCGGGCGATTCGTGTGCCGCGTGTGATTCGGTAGAGTGACGAAACGAAGAAAGCGAGCTGCATGTCATCAGCTCGCTTCATCGATTCAATTAACACTCTGGCAGTTTTACTTCGCCGTCGGTGCAAGCATGACGGACATCATCCGCCCACTTTCCATCCGGGGATGTTGTTCCACGGTAGCGACGTCTTCCAGTGACTTAACAATCTCGTCGAGCATTTCACGGCCTCGATCGTGGTGAGCGTTCTCGCGACCACGAAACATGACATTGATTTTCACTTTGTCACGACGCGCCAGAAACTGACGGGCCTTGTTAACCTTCACTTCGATATCGTGCTTACCGGTTTTGGCGCGAAGTCGGAGTTGTTTCAGTTGTGTCTTGTGTTGTTTTGGACCACCAGTCTTCTTCTGTCGTTGATAGACAACCTTGCCGTAATCCATGATTCGACAAACAGGCGGACGAGCTTCAGGGCTGACTTCGACAAGGTCGAGGCCCTGTTCCTGCGCAATTTCGAGAGCTTTCTCTGTTTCCATTTCCCCCAGCATTTCGCCGTCAGCATTGACGACTCGAACGGGAGTAATACGGATGCGATCATTCATACGCGGCAGATCGCGCTGGGGTGCCGCAGTGGGACGGGATCGTTTAATGGTTACTGAACTCCTTAGTCTGGTAATAAATTCCTGGACAAACCGCCAATCGGTTTTCTCAGGGGGTTTCGCGAACGTTGAAACCTTGTCACGTCACGTCAGATTCTCAGCAAAATGAGCGTGACAGGTTCGCGACGGTTTGCAGCTTCCCTCTGAAGGGACCACCTGCATGAGCCTATAGACTGTAAGTCTGTTCGGACTCATGTACTTAAATCTTACGTATTTTCCAGATCTATGCAAAGGTTGGCCCAAAACTCTGGCTCAGAGCGAGCTGCGACTGGGGGACAATCCCCTGCCAATTCAACTCACGTGCGACAGGGAACGGCTTTGCACGCTCGTCGCACATCTGAGAAAGTGGAACTCGCTCCCGGTGCGACTCCGCTTCTAACCGTCTTCCGTGGGCTCAACTTTGCTCGACTTCCGTGAATTCGATCGTCCTGCAGACGCTGAAAACCAGTGTAACATTGCCGGCAACAGGATGACGTCACCAGGCAGAGCAACGCACATGGTGATCGCGGTCAGTTCTGCGAAACGCCTTGTGGGAACGAAATCGGAGAATATCAGCACGCTAAGTCCACTGACGACCAGCACACTGGTCAACACGATTGCGCGACCACTGGTCGACAGGGTCCCGCGAATCGCATCAGACGGGTCGGCGGTCCGACACTCATCCCGATAGCGAGCCAGAAAATGTATCGTATCGTCGACAGCAATTCCAAGACTAATGGCGAAGACGATGACGTTTCCAGCCGTCAATTCGTATCCGCGGAGATTCATATAGCCGAGCGTCATCACCAGCGGCAGCATGTTGGGCACAGCAGAAATCAGTCCAATACGCAGCGAACGAAATAAAACAGTGATCAGCAGAAAGATGATGCCCGAAGCGGCGATGAGTGAATAAAACAGATCACGCACAAATACGTCCATGCAAACGGCATGCAAATACGCGTCGCCGGTGAGTCGAAATCTCACGTCTTCCGGCAACTCGTCGTGCAGCACCGTTTCGACTTCAGCAAACAGCGACTTCATTCCTGCGCTTCCGACATCACGAATTCGCATCATCATGCGAGCAACCGGTTGCTCGCCGGCAAGAAAGGCAGACGTCACCGTGGGATCATCCAGTTGACGCAGCACCAGTTTCACTCTCTTTAACGAAGCTTCGACAGCCGCAGGATCATCGTCGAGCGTTCGGCCTCGATCGAATTCGGAAAGGAACTCCAGATAGTCCCGATAAAACGAAATGCGATCATCAGACGGTAGCTGCTTCCGGATACGAGCCAGCGCGGCCGCCACGTCGCTGTCGAAGAATCGATCGCGGTCATCTGCCGTCAACTGAACTTCCAGCGAAATCAGACCCGACATACGATCGTTCATCTTTCGCACAACGTCCATCGTAGGATGATCGCCGTCGTATGTTTCGAACATGTACGAATTGATCGCCATATCGCGACAGCTGTACAGTGTCCAGATCCCGACCAGCACATGCAGGATGACAATCGGTTTGCAGTATCTCGCGATTCCGTATCCGAAAACGGTCCACACCTTGTGAAGTCGGGAAGACTCTGCCGCCGCCCCGACAGCCGACACCACTGTTTCGTCGACGGCAGGTGGCGAGATACCGTCTGTGCGTCGAGACACACACAGGCGTCCGGCGCAGATTATCAGTGTGGGCGCCATCACCAGCATCAGACTGACGTAGCAAGCCGCCATTCCCGCAGCAGACTGGATAGCAAGTGACTTCAGAAGGTCTGCTTCGGCAAGAAGCAGACTGCCGAAGCCGATTGCTGTCGTGGCCAGCGTCAGGAAACAGGTCCGGCCCATTTCACGCATCGTCACAAGTGCACATTCGTGAATGCTGGCCGGGTTCTTCCTCAATTCCACCTGAAATCGACTTAGAATATGCACGTTGTTGGCAGCTCCAATAATCAGCACTAACACCGGAATCATGTTGCTCATCACGCTGAAGGTGATGCCAAACCACCCCATGAAACCGACAGTGAAGGCGACAGCCGTCAGTACGGCGAACATCGACAGTGCGGTCACCACCGGGCTTCGAAACATCAACAGCGAAACCAATAGAAACAATGCCGTACAAACGGGAACCATGCGAATCTGATCTGCGATGATGCTTCGAATGACATCAACACGAATCGCGGGGACTCCCGACACAAACGTCTTCGTCTGTGTCGGAGCCGGTGTCGCAGCTAACAGCTGTTCGATATCTCGAATATGTTCGGTCGCTTTCGCAATGCTGCGATCTGCGGGATCGACATCTATGAGTGTCATCATTAACTGATGATCTCGACTGATGAGCGTGTCGTTGAGCAGCGGAATTCGTTTCAGGCTGCGTTGCAGATATTCGGTATCGCCATAGAGTTGTTCGGATATCAACGGAGTCCAGGTAACTCCCTGCCCCGGCAATCCGATACGGGGCCGTCTGAGAGTTGCGATTGACGTCACTTCACGTACGCCGTTGAGTTTTTCGGCCTTTTCCGCAAGACCCTTCATCCATAACAGGCAGTCTTCGCGCAGCAGAGAACGGCCGTCATTGGCTTCGAGCAGCACCAGAATCAGGCTGTCTTCGAAACGAAACAGCTCCTTGTGCTGTTCGCAGAATTCCACTGCGTCGCCATTTCCGACGTAGACCTGTTCCGGAGAAAAATCGATCTGCATCCACAGTGCGCCGATCGCGATTGGGATCGTCACAAGGAAAACCAGCAGCAGCGACAACTTAGGTCTCGCCAACAGAAAATTGAGAACGCGAGACATTGTTTAGGAACGTCGGGAGGAAACCGGATCTTCGGCAGTGGCATTTAAGCGGACAGCATTATGCCGTTTCACGGTACCCCAGCACCACCAAAAGGCACGGACCACCATAGATAACGTTGCATCCGGAGTCACGACAGATATCCACCGCCGCAGAACTCTCAGCCCCCGGCTGCATCCAGACATTCTGAATGCCGAGTGCTACGGCTTGTGCCACAATCGATTCCGTCACCGATGGCGGCGTGATAATCGAAATCGCGTGCGGCAGCGGCTGACAATCCTCCAGCGAACTGACAACATCAAGCCCTTCGATCGAGGTCGCTCGAGGGTTAACCGGAACGACGTCGTGTCCATGCTGCTGAAAGCACCGCAGCACTTTGTTTCCGTACTTTTGCCGATCATTCGACGCCCCGACCACTGCGAAGCGGTCTCCGCCAAGAAAATCTGCAATTTGCTGTTCAAGGTGCATAAAACAACTCTGGAATCAAAGGACACCGAGGCAGGGCCACACCGTTTTTCAAAGGAGAGCGACTCTCCATGCCGCTTAGCCAACGTTTTGCGGACTCAAGGACTCAGAGTGCCATTCCCCATTAAACAATTGCGTCTTCCTGGGCAGCTTGATCGGCCATTCTACCGGCAGATGTCCGAAACTGTCCGACAATCCCGCCTGAACGATAGCCAGGACCAGGTAATCGCGGCAACAATACCAGAGTACGCTTACGCAGTCCAAATTAATTTGCGACTACATTTCCAAGCGTGTGGGAACAGATTGTAGCATTTGAAATGGGTGGCCGAGGTTGGACTGAGCTTGCGAAGGAACCCCCGGGGTTTCGCTCGTGCCTCGCTCCAACCCCGGCCACACTTTCCAATTCGCAACTTTCTGTGATTACACCCATTTCCAAGTTCGCAGGAGACCATCAATAATGAAGCGATTCCTTGCAGTCATGTTTGCCAGTTTCATTCTGGCCGGAGGTTTGAATATGTCAGAAGCCGCAGAACTGAAAGTCGGCGACGACGCTCCCGCTTTCGACCTAAAGGGCAGCGACGGGAAATCGTACAAGCTGTCTGAATTCAAAGGAAAGCAAGCCGTCGTTGTGGCCTGGTACCCGAAAGCGTTCACCGGTGGCTGAACGAAAGAATGCCTGTCGTTCCGTGCGAACGGCGAAGAAATCAAAGCGTTCAAAGTTGCTTATTTTACAGCGAGCTGTGACACCGTCGAAAAAAATACAGCCTTTGCGAAAAGCCTTGAACTGGACTACCCAATCCTGAGTGACCCGGGAAAAAAAGTCGCGAAGGCTTATGGAGTTGTGCACGAAGGTCGAACGGTTCCGGAACGATGGACGTTCGTCATTGGCGACGACGGAAAGATTAAGCACATCGACAAGAAGGTCAAAGCCGGCAACCATGGAAAAGACATCGTGGCGCGTCTGAAGGAACTGAAGATCCCCGAAAAATAGATCGAAGCTGTTCTCTTGAGCGTTTCGACAGCACTTCGAAGAGTGCGGCAGGCAGACTGTCGTGCTCTTTTTTCATGCGCAGCAGATTGCCCGGCGTCTCTTCCCAGCGACCGCTTCCTGTGAACACGCTTGAATCTCCAATCAACACTATTCAGAAGAATCCCTACACGCGCTCTATTCCTCAAGGGTAGCGTTCGTTTGTTCACATTCCGCGGCGATTGGACGGGGGGATTCAATTGAGTCTTTCAACGGCGGGCTATGTTTCTCTCGGATACATTGTTCCTTAAAAAAAACATAGGTTTGATTAACGATCCTCAGTCAACGGCTTAGCTGCCCCGCGAACGACTTATGAATCTGCCACCTAACAATCCAAAACAAGTGATGCTGGATTTCAGCAAACTTGGCGACATCGCGGACGACTCAGACCGTTCCGATCGCAATTGCGTGTGGTCATTGATTCGAAAATCTGAAGACGGGGAAGACGAACATCGGACGGACATTGTCATTGGTCAGATGAGCGTCGGTCGGCAGCCCAACAATGACCTTTGTATCAATCACAGGACGGTCTCCGGCAGTCACGCTGAGCTCACCATGATCAGCGACGATCTGTTGCTCAAGGATCTTGATTCCACAAACGGCACGCTCGTCAATGGCGTTCGGCTGCATGGCAGTACGCTTCTGAATGACGGCGATGTTGTACATTTTGGGCAGTCGATCTTCTCTGTTGTTCGCGTCAGTCAAACGGCATCGACACCGGGAGACTTCAACAACAAGACCTTTGTTGCCTCAATACCGGAAGATGCCGTTCTGTACGAAGGCTTTGATCGACTCATGGATCGTCCGGACATCGATCCGTACTTTCAACCCATCGTGCGACTTTGCGACCAGGAGATCATCGGTTACGAAGCTCTGGTCCGCAGCAAAGTTCCAGGGCTTGAGTTTCCTGATCGTATCTTCAAAATTGCAGCCATGCGTACGGCGGAAGCGAAGCTAAGTGAACTATGCCGCTCAGAAGCATTGCTGTCGGCGATTCAGTTTGATTCGTCTTCCAAATTCTTCCTGAACACGCACGCAGAAGAGCTTGAAACACCAAGACTTTTCGATTCACTAAAAGAGCTTCGCGAGAACTACCCGCAGACGGACATTGTTCTTGAAGTTCATGAAGCGGCGATCACTTCCGTGAAATATCTGACGGAGCTTATCGCTGTGCTCAAAGATCTCGACATCGAGTTGGCGTATGACGACTTCGGTGCGGGACAGGCGCGACTGGTCGAGCTGTTCGAAGTTCCGCCAAAGTACCTGAAATTCGACCTTCAGATTATCCGAGGCCTTGAGAACGCTTCGCCGATTCACCGTGCCAGCGTAAAAGCCCTGGTGAACATGGTGCACGACCTTAACGTCATTGCACTCGCAGAAGGTGTCGAAACGCAGGAGCAGGCCGACATTTGCACGGAACTTGGTTTCGAAACGGCCCAGGGATATTTCTTTGGACGGCCGCAGCCGCGAGAATTCTGGCAGCAAACTCACGTAGGTGTCGATGGCGCACCGACGGCAGAAATGGACGCTCCATCGCCGCTCCAGGTACAGCAGATGATGCAATCCGGTCAGTTTCAACGGTAGACGACCGACTCAACATCACCCTCACTGCTGGCGATCCTGAAACCACCGAACGGTTTCCTTCATTGCTACGGAAAAATCGGTCGACGGCTGATATCTCAGCATGCGTTCCGCTTTTTCGATGTCGAAGTCGAGGTTTCGACCGAGGAACTTGATTCGAGCGCTATTCACCAACGGAGCTTCTTTGCGCCGAAGTAGTTTCCATAGTTTCTCCATGTGCCAGGACAGGAATTTGGCAACATGCAGTGGGACAACCTTTGTTGGATTCGCAAAGCCAGCTGAGTCACAGATCGTTTCCATGAATTCCTTCTTGCTGACGGCCCGTGGGTCTCGAATGTTGAACACTTCTCCCAACACACTGTCGTCAGCAATGGCAAGCCACACGGCTTCACACAGATTGCCCACGTAGGTGTTGTTCATCAGCTTGTCGGGCTTTCCGAGATAAGCGAATTTTTTGTTTTGCAGCTTGTCTATCAACCGCGGCATCACCGTCCGATCGCGCGGACCGTAGATGAATCCTGGGCGAAGGATAACAGCTGGCAACGTCTTCTCAAGAATGTACTCCTGGACCAGTTGCTCCGATTCAACCTTCGTAAGCGTGTATCCGTCAATTCCATGTGTGTCGGGAGGCGTCGTTTCGCTGGTGCCGTAGTGATCTCCACCGGAGTAAACACCCAGTGAACTCACCTGAATCCATCGCGACAATGCACCGCTGGCCATCGCAGCGTTCAGGAGATTCCTCGTGCCTTCGACGTTGATTCGTCGGTAGTCTTCCGTGGGGCCCCAGTCGCCTACTTTTGCGGCACAGTGGACAACCACCGTCACTCCCGCACACGCCTCTTCGACACTGGCCGCGTCTTCGAGGTCACCTTGAATTAGCTCAACGCCATTTTTGCAAAGCAGGTCTGTCTGAGAATCTGCGCGTACGAAAGCGCGAACACGATGTCCCTGTTGCACTGCCTGTTCAGCGACGTAGCTGCCCACCAGTCCTGTTGCACCAGTGACCAGTATCAGATCATGGTCCGTCAGCTTCACGGTGACTTACGCTTGCCGGTGTCGATGTATCCGCTGAAGCCTACTTTGATTTTCCCAATACAGCGGGTCCCTTCGGGGACATTCAATTTAAGGAACAGCTGCCCGCCCTTTTTGGGGGTGTGTTCCATTTCGGCCTTCACAGGAAACGGACGACCGGGCTTTCCATCGGTGACGATGGCAGCCATTAACGATCCAATTGGTGCCGTGCTGACAAAGTTCTTCGCCTTTTCGTCAGTCTGCATTCCTTCTACGCCGACGGTTGTGGTGAGGGTGATCTTGTATTCTCCGGACGCCTTCATTCGAAAGGCTTTCCCTTCCATCACATTGCCGACGGGTAGCCATTCCACTTTCCGCGTGTCGATTTCGATGCTGTTCGCATTCTCCTGCATCAATTCTTCATTCATCGCCTTAATGCGATTTCCCAGACCTTCCAGCGATGGGCTCAGTTGCTTCAAGCGACGCAGCATCGCCATGGAAGTTTCTTTATCGCCCTGATTGTAGAACTCAATGGCGACTTCTTTGTACTCATCAACCAACGCGGTTTCTGCCTTCTTTAGCCGCATCTCCAGCTCGATGGCGCTCGGAGCGTCGTCGTCACGTTTCCGATCTCGCGACGACTGAGCAACGGCAACTGCGTCAATAAGAAGACAACTTGCGCAAACGACAACAGTAGCACGAACGACGTCCAGCGAAATTTTCATGACAGCGATTCCTTGTCAGTGGAAGAGCATTTTGGCATCACAGAAAGCCCTCTTCTCCGCCAAGCGGAGAGCGCGCAGGCATCCTGAGTTGCTGTCACACGAAGGGTGCCTGGTAGTTCAATGCGATGAACAACGTCACGCACTGAATCTTCCCGAATACCTCACCGTGCTTCAGTGGGGCCATTCTGCCTGACGGCCGTCGACTTCACAAGGATAAACGGCCGAATGTGGCGACACCTAATCACCGGAGACAACATTTCCAGGCTGAGGCGACCTTCGCTCGGTCCGCTTCCGGTGGTGCTACCGCTGCAATGCGTCGACAAAGCGGGCTGGCGATGCCACGAACTTCTTCATCTGTTCCGGCGAGCTCGTGAACCACAGCTTGCCACGGAACATCGCTCCGTACTCGAGCCGACCTTCAGTGACGCGACCGGTTTCTGCAAGCGTCACCGGACATGCACCATCTTTCATCGGCCAGTATTTTTCAGGTGTCGCCTGAAATTTCTGCAGTTGCTTTTGGCTGCTGAAATATAATGTCTTGCCACGATACTTGATCGCGAACTGAGGCATCCCGTTGATGAGTGATCGTGTCTCGTTAACACCGGGCAGGCACAAACCGCCAAAAGCAGGCTTGTCGAATACTGCGGGTGCGGCTGCCTTTTGCGTTGTCTTAAATGGATTCGCAGCCGTCGCTGTTCCTGAACTGGTCTGTGTAAATGGATTATTCGAGGTCGGTTGGGTTGCTGGTGGCGTGAATCCAGGGGAAGCAGCCACTGTCGACGGCTGTGCACTAACAGGTCGGTTCTTTTGGAGCACTCTGTTCAAAATTGGAATCAGCTTCTGTTCTGTTTGGTAGCCGGAAATTCTTTCGAGAATGACCATGTCAGGTGAAACAACAAGAATCGCGGGCAGCCCTTTGATCTTCAGGTGTTTAACCAGAGTCTGATACTTGTCTGCGTCCACCAGCACGGGCACAAACTGTTGATTGACCAGGTCCGCAACAGCTGGGCGCGAAAACGTCTCGCGTTCCATCTTCTTGCAGTATCCACACCAGTCGGCAGTGAATTTCAACAACACCAGACGGCCAGCACCATTCGCCTGCTGCAGTCCCGTTTCAACATCCGTCAACCAATTGACGTGAGCAGCCGACACCGTGGAGGCGACAGACATAAGGGCGATGAAAGCAAAGGTTCGACCCGCGACGATTAGATTATGCATAATGTTCTGTTGCTTTTATTGTGAATCCGCCTGATGTGCGGCAGATTCACAGTCAAATCGTTGTTGAAATGAACACGACAGGCCCATTCTTCTGTTGTTAAAATCGGCGTCAAACTTTGACGGCTGTGATGAATTGGAAAGATTCCTCCGCCGTGATATTTGCTTGGTATTGCGGCTAACTCAGCGTCGCGACTTTTTCGGCGAATACTGCCGCACGCCCAACAGTTCGGCAGCAGTATTCACTTTCTGCCAGTGCTACTGCATTACGCGGCTTCCACTTGCAAACTGAATATCCGATTCCTGAAACTGTCCGCCTCGGGCACCGAACGCGACAGTCGTGGGAAGAGCTCGCTGTCCGGATCCACGCGGCGTGTAGACAGCCTGGTCAATGCTGCGTTCAAGTGAACCGTTTTGAAATGGTCCGATACCAAAGTAGAAAGTGTTGTTGTCGTCCGCTTGAGCCATGGAGACTCCGCCATCACCAAGAATTGTGTTGGTACCAGCTTCGTACAGAACCAGGCCAATTTTTGCGTAGCCGTATTGTGATTTTCTTTCGACCAATCGAATCTCAGGAATCGTCAACAGTCCTGGCAGAGCGATCTCGGGTGTGCCGAGATATGATTCGCTGGTGTCTGTCCCGACACCACCACTCCGCATTTCCATAACGATGCCAGCGTCTTCCGCTTTGCCGACTACCTGGCCGCCAGCACGCATAACGCGGTGACGAATGGACCCGACAATGTAGGGTTTATCCACGCATTCGAGATACTTTTCGTCAATGAACACCTTCTGTCCATTCAGTGGTGAGAAGTCGACTTTCTGCAGCGACCTGTCGACGGCGTTCGAAAGCAACAATTGTTCTTTGGCTGTGCGAGCAGTATTGGATGTGAT
>CAYZYB010000084.1:0-10560 GCA_964481505.1 uncultured Planctomycetaceae bacterium
CTAGCCGAAAGTTCAAGTATTGACGTGTTTTGAACACGAGAAACGCCCAATGCATCCTTGAGTCGCCTCATAACCGCATTGACGCCATCGCCAAACACGGGTTCGAATTCCGTTGCGATCGGTGTCAGGATGTTGTCCGAGAGAGCGACTTTTTTGAATTCTATGACTCCTTCATCTATGTCGGCCGGTTTATTGTCATCGACTGGTTTGAGCATAACCTTCGCCGTTGGGATTCGCGGATTCTGGTTTGTTCCACCACCACTGGCGATAAAAGCGGTGAAGGCAATTGTCAAACAATGAAACGTGAATTCTGATTTCCTGGTCGCATATCTCATGGGCATACACCGTTCAAGATTCGGCAATTCGATTTGATCTCAGCTGAGGGCAAATTTGCAATTTCAACTATCCGTCCAGATGTTTCTTCCGTGACAGGCTGATGCGTTTTCGTTGTTCGTCGACTTCCATGACCGTGACCTTCACGATGTCTCCGACGCGGACTTCCTGAGCGGGGTCTTTGACGAAGTGGTCGGCCATTTGTGAGATGTGGATCAGGCCGTCCTGGTGGACTCCGATGTCCACGAATGCACCAAAGTGCGTGACGTTCGTGATGACTCCGTCCAGCTTCATTCCAACGGCGAGGTCGGACATGCTCTGCACGTTTTCAGCAAACGTTACCACCTTGAATTCCGATCGTGGATCGCGGCCTGGGCTGACGAGTTCGTCCATGATGTCACGAATTGTGAATTCCCCCGCGGCCTCTGAAACGAAGTCACCGGCGTTGAGTCTGTTAACCAGCGACGATTCTCCCACGAGTTCGCGAACCGATACGTTTAGGTGATGAGCCATCTTTTTGACGACCGTGTAACTTTCCGGGTGAACGCTGGAATTATCAAGTGGCTCAGTGCCGCAACGAATTCGTAGAAAACCGGCCGCCTGTTCGAACGCCTTCGGACCAAGCTTCGGAACCTTCAGTAACTGTTTTCGATTCTTGAACGCACCAGTTTCGTTTCTCCAGGCGACGATATTTTTGGCCAGGCCGGAGCCGATTCCGGCAACGTGAGACAGTAAAGACGCGCTGGCCATGTTCAGGTCGACTCCAACGGAGTTGACGCACGATTCGACTTCACGACTGAGTGCCTTCTTTAGCTGAGTTTGATTGACGTCGTGCTGATACTGACCGACTCCGATGGACTGCGGATCGATCTTCACCAGAGCGGCCAACGGATCCTGCAATCGGTGAGCGATGCTGATTGCGCCGCGGACGGTTACATCCAGATCGGGGAATTCTTCGCCGGCCAATTCGCTGGCGGAATAAATCGAAGCTCCCGATTCGCTGACCATGACCTTTGTCAGTTGAAGGTCGTTGTCCTGCAGAAACCGGCCGACAAACGCGTCGGTTTCTCGGGACGCCGTACCGTTGCCGATGGCGATTAGCTTTGCGTCATGCTTTTGAACCAGTTTCAGCAGAACAGACTGTGCAGCATCGGTGTCGCTGCGTGGAGGCGTGGGATAGATCGTCGCATTTTCCAGGAACTTGCCGGTTTCGTCCACGACGGCAACTTTACATCCCGTGCGAAAACCGGGATCAATTCCGATCGTCACCTGTGGTCCGGCGGGTGGCGCCAACAGAAGTTCTCGTAGATTGCTGGCGAACACGCCGATGGCTTCTTCGTCTGCTTTCGCCTTTAGTCGCTGCATCAAAGTCGATTCGGCAGCCGGACGAAGCAGTCGCTTGTAGCAATCTGCGACCGTTGACTGCAGAGCTGCGGCGAATTCGAATTGTGGATTCTTCACCAGACGGCGTTCCAGCCGCGGCAGGACGAATTCTTCGTCGGGATTGATTGCCAAACGCAGCACGCCTTCTGCTTCGCCGCGTTTCATCGCCAGAAAACGGTGCGACGGCATGCGGTCAACGCGTTCGTTGTGATCAAAGTAAGTTTCAAAGCGTTCCCCCTTTTCTTTCTGCCCGCGTTTCACGGCGGACGTCATTCGCCCGCGTTCTGCGCGTTCGACCATCCATTGCCGAAGTTCGGTTTCTTCGGCCCATGCTTCGGCGACAATATCGCAGGCACCTGTCAACGCGGCTTCAGAATCCGCGACGTCTTTGTCGGGACTGACGAATTTTTTTAGCAGTTGCTGAGCGGGTTCGTTCAGAGAACGCTGGCGAAGCAGAATGTCAGCCAGTGGCTGGAGGCCTCGTTCTCGAGCCGCGCTTCCGCGTGTTTTGCGTTTGGGTTTATAGGGTAGATAAAGATCTTCCAGCAGCTGCCGACTTTCTGCGGCGAGAAGCTGCTTTCGCAAGTCGTCGGTTAGCAGCCCCTGTTCGCTGATCGACTTCAGGATCGTCTGCCGGCGATCAGCGAGTTCTCTCGCCCGATTGACCGCGTCTTCGATGTCTCGAAGCTGCTTTTCGTCCAGATCACCCGTCGCTTCCTTTCGATACCGAGCGATAAAAGGAATTGTGTTGCCGTCGCTGAGCAGACGAATCGTGGCCTCGACCTGTCGCAGGGAAATGGAAAGTTGATCAGAAATTGCGCGAGCTGCAGCGTCGGTGTCAAAGGCGGCTTCGGTTGTCATCGGTGAGGTTTCGTCGGAATGCAGCGAGCGTTGATGGGGTGATTGAGCGTCCTACATGGAAGAGCAGCATCATAGCAACTGACGGCGGTGTTTGACCCGATGGCGAAAACTATGACACGCATGCAGATGCGACATTGGTTTTCTGGAAGAATCACATTCATGGTCCGGAAAGCTGCGGTACAGGATCTGCTGCAGGGTAACGCTGTTCCTCATAAACGTAAGCGTCGGGAACTCGTTGCAGGAATTGCAACAACCTGGCGAGGACGCTCTTCAAAAACAGGCTTCCGAGCAAAACCAAACTACGATTTGAGGAAACGTCCCCGTTAAATGGTGCCCAATTGCCTGCTCAACCTGCTGATCATGTTTGTGCCTCAAAAAAACAGTGTTGCATTGAGTTACTCCCTGTCAGCACTTCCTTTTTTCAACGTTTTCCCAGACAATTAGCGGCTCAGGTACTCTTTCTTCCCTGAAAAGCACCCAAACTTCCCAACAAACCCGGGCCGATCAGCGTATGACAAGCTGAAAGGCCGTCTTTATGCTGAAAACCATGACCGAACCGGACGCGAACTTCGAATCGTCCGAGGCTGATCTGGAATCTGATGATTCCGTGATGTCTCAGGCGACAGATGCGCGGTTGGTTGAGGAGGCTCGGCGAGGTAACACGGATTCGTTTGGGCAATTGGCTCAGCGATACGAACGCCGCGTTATCAAGGTGATTCGCCGGTTTATGCCCGATCAGGACATGGCCATGGATTTGGCTCAGGATACTTTCCTAAAGGCCTTCGACCGACTGGAACAGTTTGACCCTTCACGACGTTTTGGTCCGTGGTTGTTTCGCATTGCGGTGAACACAACTTACGACCATCTGCGAAAGATCAAACGCAAAGGTAAGTGGGCGTTATTCAGCGAAGCAGGCGAAGACCGCGTTCCCGATCCGGAAACGTCTGATCCTCGAGGCGAAATCGATTTGTCTCAGGAAGTTCAGGCCGTTCTGATCGACATTCCCGAAGCCTATCGAACGGTACTGGTGTTGCGTGACCTGGAAGGGTTTTCCACATCAGAAGTTGCGGCAGTCACTGAACGCAGCGAAGCCACCATTCGCTGGCGGCTGGCAGAAGCTCGCCGCATGTTTAAGGAAGCGTGGGAACGTCGCGAACGCAGCATCGAAGAAGAGAAACTGGGGTAATTATCCATGCAGAAAACAACTATGAAGTGTGTTGATGCCCGGCATCTGGTTCATCTTGAAGTGGGAGATGACACGCTCCCGGATGAAGAACAGCAGCTGGCGGATCACTTGCATGTTTGCTCCGACTGCCGCGCGTATCATGCCGGGATGATGGATGCGATGCACGCCATCGAACGAGTGCGTGATGAAGACTGTCCGGAGCCACCGACGAAATCGATCTGGCCCGGTCTGCAGGATAAACTTAAGGCTCGAAAGGCCGTGGTTCAGTCAGGTCCGGAACCACGTCGTTTTAACGTCGCTGTGGCTACGCTATGTGCGTGTTCGCTAATGCTGGCACTTGTAACAGCCGTGCGAAATCTTCCGTCGAACAATCCGAATCAGTTTACTGGTCGACAGATGGTACCAGCGATGAACGTCGGTTTTCAGCCGGGCAGTTTTCCGAATCAACAAAATCAGCAGGCTAACCGCCTGGTGCAGATGCAGCAGCCGGATGGATCGATCGTTGTCGTGGATCAGTCGACAGGACGCATCTTTGTTCCAAACATTGCGGCGTCAAACGACGAAGACATGAATTTCTAGTGACGGATTCACTAACGAAGTCACGTTGAAAAACAGCAAACATGCTGGCTCGTTTCGTTCATTTCGCTCACGCAGCCACGCGTTCGTCGACCACGTGACGTGACAGGTCTGCAAGGCATTCAACCATGCCTCGCAGCAACGGTGGTCGTTGTTGGTGCTCGCTTCTTTGCCTGTCACAACGCATAGAACGCTCAATCGGTGTGCTGCTGCAGGTGGACGGTTCGATCACATCTGCCTGGCCATCCAGACAAATTGCCAGCGCCGTCGCAAAACGAAAAGGGTTTAGCCGTTCTGCTCCTGCAATATTGATGTAGCCACAAGTGTCTGCATCAAGACAGTTTGCCATGGCCTTTGCAAAGTCAGCTGCGGCGATTGGCGTTCCGAAGGTGGAGGCGTCGATTTGAATCGGAGATTGCGAATGCACAGCGTCAGCGATCTCTTCGACAAGGCTGTCTGGCGCCAGTCCAAGAACGTTTGTTCTGACGATGAGCGAATTGTCGATGCTCGCGACCTGCGATTCGTGTTTTAGAATTCGTTTCGCGATTCGGTCGGTTGCCAGCGACTTGCTGTCGTCATCGTGAAAGACCCAGGGACCTTTGAAGACGGCGTCGGCGGAAATGAAAATCAGTCGCTGATCGCTCGGCTGGATGGCGTCAATGCAGGTGGCCAGCCAGTCTTCTTCGGCAGTGAAATCGCCGAAGCCAGCATCCCACGAAGATTGAGCTGCGCCGCCGCAAAAGACAACGATGTCAGCTTCTGAGATTTCGTGAGACAATCCGTCTGGGTCAATCAAAGCGGTGCGGCAGCCGTTGATAAATTCGGCACTGGAGAGCCATAGTCCGGTGACTTCAGATTTTGGTGCCAGATGCTGAGCCAACGAACGGCCAGCAATTGTGTCGATTCCGATAATCAGCGTGCGAACCATGATTTGCCTCCTGCATAATTGGCTTCCGGCGATGAAACACATTCTTCCATGAATGTCATTTGCTGTTGGACGCCGGTGTTGGAAAATTATACCCGTCCCGACGATTGGGCTCCAAGAGCATTTCTTTTGCTCAGCCAAATGCTGAACCAGCGGCCACACCACGTGTCAGGATGCAGGATCACGCAGTCGCAGCGGGGTGTGGTAGCGGCAATTGCGGGGTGAGCCTTGAAAAACGGATTTTACCAGTGTAAAGTTGGAGTTATGAGCAACCTGCGAATCAACCTGAATCTTCTGCTACTTCCTTTGTGAAGTTTGCCTCAGGTACGTCCGCAGAAAAATACGCGATCAATAATAACCCTGAGGCTCTCTGCCTCGGGGTTTTTTCATAGTGACTTCCCTGCTGCAGACCCTCGCTTCGAATCCCAGGAGTCTTCGATGTCCAGCGATCAAATCATTATTTTCGACACCACATTGCGTGACGGCGAGCAATCGCCCGGCTGCAGCATGAACACGCTGGAAAAGCTCGAAGTCGCTCGCGCTCTGGTGGATCTGGGCGTTGACGTAATCGAAGCGGGCTTCCCGATTGCATCGCCGGGGGACTTCGAAGCGGTGCAGATGATTGCCGATCGTTTCGGTGATCGCAGCACCATTTGCGCATTGGCTCGCAGCATGGACGCCGACATCGCGAAAGCCAAAGGGGCGTTGGCAAACGCGGAAAAACGTCGCATCCACGTGTTTCTGGCGACCAGTGCCATTCATCGTGAACACAAATTAAAGATGGACAAGCAGCAGATTATCGAGCGCGCTGTTTCTTCTGTGCAGGATGCAAAAGAATTCTGCAACGACATCGAATTTTCGCCGGAAGATGCGGCTCGAACGGAACTTGATTTTCTGTGTGAAGTCGTCGAGAAAACAATCGCAGCCGGGGCGACCACGGTCAACATTCCGGATACGGTTGGCTACGCCACACCGAACCACTACTTCAAAGTGATTTCGTACCTGAAGAAAAACGTATCCAATATCGACCAGGCGATTATCAGCACGCACTGCCATAATGATCTTGGCCTGGCCGTCGCCAACAGCCTGTCAGCGATCGAAGCGGGAGCTCGGCAGGTGGAATGCACGGTCAACGGACTTGGCGAACGAGCTGGCAATGCCGCGTTGGAAGAAGTTGTGATGGCTCTGCGAACGCGAGCGGACTTCTACAATGTGCATACGAACATCAAGACAGAGCGACTTGTGCCAGTGAGTCAGCTGGTGTCGTCGATCACCGGCATGAAAGTTCAACGCAACAAGGCGATCGTCGGGCAAAATGCATTCGCTCACGAAGCCGGTATTCATCAGCACGGCATTCTGCAGGAACGTACGACCTACGAAATCATGCGTCCCGAAGACGTTGGTTACGTCGGCCAGAATCTGGTTCTTGGCAAGCACAGTGGGCGACACGCGTTTCGTGACCGGGTTGTGGAATTGGGTTTCGAACTGGACGACGACGCTCTGCAAACAGCATTCAACGATTTCATCGGTCTGGCGGATAAGAAAAAAGAAGTCTTCGACGCCGATATCATTGCGCTTGTGGACAATCGTCTCGTGGAAACCCCGGATCGGTGGAAGCTGATCAGCTTTCACACTTCCGCAGGTTCGTCGGCAATTCCGACGGCCACTCTGGAACTGCAGTGTGAGGAAGAACAGCCGTTGCGAGATGCAGCAACGGGAGACGGCCCGATTGACGCTGTCTTCCGTGCACTTGAACGCATCACAGAAATTACCGCACGCCTGGAAGACTTCAACGTTCGCAGCGTATCGGAAGGCAAAGATGCGCTTGGGGAAGTTCGCGTCACAATCAACGTGCTGGGGCGTCATTACCCTGGCAAGGGCGTCAGTACGGACATTATCGAGGCTGCGACGAAAGCCTATTTGCAGGCGTTGAACAAAGCCGATGCCGATCGAAAGTCAGGACTGTCGGCATCGGCAGACCGAGTTTCCACAGAATCGCCGTGATGATGAGCATTCGGTCTGAAATATGTCGATTTGAAATCTCAGATCTCAGATCTCAGATTTGAAATTCCAGAGGCTAGTGGCGGTTCTTCTTCGTCGGTGGCCTTTTTCGATTGAATCGGGTGTTGAGTCAGGTGGCCACTAAACGCCTTGGCCACAGTTTTCGAAGCGAAGTCGCCTTCGTTAATGACAACGAAGCGATGCCAAACGTCCGCTCGCATCTACCGCGTGATAGGCGCAAAAAAAAGGGCACCGGTATGATACCGGTGCCGCGAGGGGACGCATTTTTAACACGAGATCAGAAGGGAGATTGGGAAAGGTTCGGAAGAAGTGATGGGGAGAGGGGAAGGGACAGTGGCCAGCCGAATTCAGGAAGGGGGTGGCTGACCTCTTTTTCAAATCACTAAACAAAAGCTTCCGACTTCTGTTCAGCAATGTTGATTTCGGGCCAACTAATTTCGCTGGTTGCTGGCTAGTTCAGAGTTCGTGCGTCTGCTGGTCGACGCTGTTTGCTGGCTTGAACGACGGCTGGCTTTCCAGCCGCTTAGCACGAGTGGACGGTCGCTGTTCAGTCTTTGCTGCGGAACAGTTCGTTGTCTTTGAGGCACTCTGCCACGTCGCGTGTCATCGAAGTCCTCGAAGGCACTCGGAGCATCAGGCGAAAAGGCGGGAGACTTTGAACGCGGTTCAACTGGCTTTAGGTCGTTTCTAAAGCCGGACCCCTGGAATGTCTTGGTTTTTGAATTGTCGCGACTACTGGATCGCAGCGGACGATCATCCGAAAACGGACTGGCTGTCCGGCCGTCGCGGAATCCGTCGTCTTCACGCGGTCTCAGTGCTGTTTGAGAATCGTCGTCGTCGGCAAACACAATTCCCGACCCAAGTCCACCGCCATAGGCGAGGCTGCTGCCGTAGCCACCGAATGCCAGAGCACTGCCAATCGGCACTGTTCGATACGCGGTGACTGGTGTCGAAACCTGCACCGTTTCTGTGCGATAGGCAAGCTTCTGTACAGCAACACGTTCGGTTGACTTCTTCGCAACCATTTGAGTTTCCTGAACGGCCACTTGCCGCGTCCCGTGAACCGCGACTTGCCGCGTTGACGCCACATTGCAGGCCATCATTTTGGGAACATATTGCCGAGAAGTTCGGTAGTTGGGAGTAAATGCAGACCGGAAGGAATAGCCTGTCCGATTCAGCCAGCCGATCATGCCTGGGCGTGGATCCACCTGGCACGGCTTGCATTTCTGAACGGGCTGATAGTTCGTCACCCAACGACCCATGTCTCGATTGACAACGTGGTTTTGCTGGACGGTTTTGTAAGACACCGTGGGAACTTCCACCGTTCGCGTCCTGGTCACTGGGACCATTGTGGTGACTTCACGATCTTCATACGCCGTTTTGTAGTACGGGACTCTGACCTTTTTTTCTTCTTGCTTGTAGGTAGTCACCGGCACCCTTTGGTAGCAGGTGGAATACACCGGCTGAATCGGAGTGCAGGACGTCGCCGTCGCCACCGGGGCACAGCTGCCCGTGGAAAAGGTGGGTGCTGAGTACGCTGAACCATAGCTCGGGGCAGCATAACTTGACGCTCCACCACAGCTGGAACATCCATTGCCGCCGCCACCATAGAATTGTGCGGAGGCGATTGGCGAAACGGTAAGGAGAACTGCCATTGGAGCAGCTCTGAGAATGTGTCGGAACATGAGAGTCTTCCCTGAGAGGAATTCGCGAACGCGCAGTCGGATTGCGGGCCCGAAAAAGATGCACGCGAAGCTGAGAAGATCACAAACTGATAATTCGACGTTCGTCCATGAACTTCGAGTCAGAATGTGAAGAGGAGTGAGTTTGGAATGGGGGTGAGCCAGAAACAGCTCGGGAGAGTTGAAGGAGCAACTCAACCACTCAGGGTTCGTTGAAGCACCTGGTCAGTGCATAAACGAGAGAGTGCCGGAGTTGTCTTTTTTTGACAGGAAGCGTGAGTGACTGGCCGAAAATGCCGTGTTTGTCGTCACGCCAGGATGAGATTTATCGGAACAGAAAAATTGGGTCAATACCGGTTAAAGTCTTCATGACAGAAGTTTTCCGCCAACCAGTAGTCAATCGACGTAAAGTCAATAACTTCGATGCCCGACCGGCAGATTCTGCGCGGAGACCACTTTGAGTTGAGAGATGTCCCACGAAAACGGAGCCTCAGAAGTCGTTCGAGCGCTGGCAAATTGAAATTTGAACTGCAGATCTCACATCCCAAACAGGAAGCCGGAACGCCCTCTCGTCTCGACGACGTCAGATTGCTTGTCCGGCGGCTTTCGTTCGTGTTTTGACAGCGACACGAGTTGTTTGGGGCCTTCGTCCGTGGAAGAGCCCTCCGACACGCGAGAATCACGTAAATCGTTGGCAGATAAGGGAGATCGGCATTTGACGCGTTCCGAATCTGCCGATACCCTCCGCAGGCTGAAAAGCGGGGATTCGCTGTTGAATTCCTCGGGGATCGATCTGCCTCCCGAAAATCCATGGCAGAGTGATGTTTGTTGATGACGGAATTTCCCACTCAACATTCACACAATTGTTCTGTGTGACCGCCAAAATCGGGCGTTCACGGTGTCGGCGAACTGCTTTCGCTGCCACAAACAACAGGAGATCAGCGTGGCTGAGATTGTAGTGAAAGAGATTCTGGAAGCTGGTGTCCACTATGGACACCGTTCGCGCAGCTGGAATCCGAAAATGCGACCTTACATTTATGGTCGCCGTAACCAAATTCATATTATTGACATCAAGGAAACCATCCGCGGTCTCGTCCGTGCGAAGAAGTACCTGATGCGAGTTGCCGCACAGGGCAGCCTGATCTTGTTTGTTGGAACAAAACGACAGGCCGCCGCTTCTTTGGAAGAAATGGCTGGCGAAGTTGGCATGCCGTTCTGCACAGAACGATGGCTTGGTGGAACGCTCACAAACTTCCGAACGGTTCGCAGTCGACTCAAGCGTCTGGAAGAACTCGAAGAACTTCGTGAATCCGGCGTGCTTGCCACTTACAGCAAGAAGATGCAATCCACGCTGTTGCGTGAGTATCGCAAGATCTACCGCAACCTGAACGGTATTCGCGATATGAATCGCCTGCCGGAATGCCTGGTTGTTGTTGACCCTAATAAAGAACGCAACGCCGTTCACGAAGCTCATCTTCTGGGCATCAAAGTGGTTGCTCTGATCGATACGGATTCCGATCCCGACCGCGTCGACCTGCCGATTCCTGGCAACGACGACAGCCTGCGATCCATTCGTTTGATCACTCAGCACC
>CAYZYB010000085.1:0-10477 GCA_964481505.1 uncultured Planctomycetaceae bacterium
CTGTTATGCGTTTGTGGAAGGGGCGCTGTCGAAGCCTGTTGTAACGGCTCTTTATCCCGTGTCGATTTCCCGCAAATTATACAAACAAGCCCCCATCGATCTCATCCCCCAATCTCTTCGTCCCGTCACCGACGTCGACAAGCTTTCACCGGCGGATCGAGTATTCGGGTGGGTCAGCCCGGCCAAAACGAAGCAGCCCAACCGTATTCAGGCGTGGAAAGGAAACGTCCGCATCACGCCCCCTCAACTCAGTGATGACTGCACCGAACCGATCGAATTCCACGGCGAAGGCAGCGATGCGTTCGCTCTGCCGATCCTTGGACAGCCCAAGCCGGAACAGTCGCGGTTCTACACCGGGGAAAAAAACGGACAGCCGCTTCCCAACGGCTGCAGCAAGGGCGACGGTTACGTCAAAGACAACATCGTCCGAGGTCGCAAGGTGTACCCGCATCATCACGACTGGCAGAACACCACAGAGGCGAAGAACGAACACCGAAACCGTGGCGACAAGTCGGATCAAAGCCGTTCCATCGAAGCGTGGCTGAAGGCGGGGCAAACTTTCACCTTTGACATCCATGTGCAGAACCTCAGCAATGTCGAACTGGGAGCCCTCCTCTGGCTGCTGACTCTTCCGGACGACTGTCATCTGCGTTTCGGAGGCGGTAAGCCCTTCGGATTCGGCAGTGCTCATCTGAAACTCACCGGTCTTGACGTCCGTGACGGGGAGGCCGTGAAATCGGATGTAATCGCACTCTTCGGCGATGGAAACATCGGGACACGCCTTCAGTCGGATGAGGCACCTGCTGCTGCGGATGGCGCCAAAGAACTGATCACCGCGTTCACGACTGCCGTATGCAAAGCCTTCGGGAAAGAAGACGGTCCGAAAACCACGCTGGAAGGTTGCGGAAGTCCGCTTTTGGAATCGTTTCTGGTTGCCGCCCGAGGATTCGACGACAACCTGCCAACTCATTATCCACGGCCGACCTCTTATCGTGGTCCGGACACCAACATCTACGAATGGTACACCAAAAACGAAGGGAGAGACGGCGGGAAAGTTTCACTGCCCGCACTGTGGACGGCGGCGGAGATCGACAAAGGACTGCCCTACTACGGCGGGTGAGCCGCGTCCGTCGCCACACCGTTCGACGTTGCCACAACTGCTGCGAGAAACCTCTCACAAGGCCCAGTCACAATGATCTCAACCCAACTCGTTCCTGATCACACATCAACACTCGCCGACGATCTGCGAGTCATCCTCCGTGGGATTGCCATCAGGGCCACGCGGTTCGGTATCGATTGCGACTATCCGGGAATCACACCGACAAAGCTTCGCAGTCTGTTCGGTCTGGCTTTGAAACAGACGTCGGAAGCCACCTACCGCAGAGTGTTTGAGCCGCCGGGCAGTCGGCCACGACCGTTCGTGATTCGCAGCCGATCTGACGAACGACCCGGGTTCGAATTTATTGCCTTCGCTGATACCATCAACGATGCAGAGATCATCAATGCGGCCTGGCAGCGAGCGGCCGATATCGGCTTCACGGAACGTCGCGAACGATTTCCCTTTACGATCACCAGTGCGGAATGTCTGGAAGCAGACGGACAACCATGCGGGCACTTTCTGCACAACGGGATCTGGTCGGCCCACACGGCAAACTGTGGCACGATGACGCCCAACGCATCCGCTGCCATCTACACGCTCTCGCCGCTGAGGCTTCTCCAGTCTCAGATGAAACAGCCCCGTCGTCGCGGCGACCGGCCACTGCTGCAAAACCCGACACTCAACGATGTCGTCACCGCCGGCATCCGTCGCATCAGCCAACTCGCCGATGTCCCGCGATCCCACACCGAGTCGCTCGTCAAAGCCGCACTGGCCGCGTGTCCCGATTCGCAATTCGATCGACTGACGGTGCAAAGCCTCGACCGTTTCTCCCGCAACCACAACGACCGCATCCGCATGGATGGCGTCATCGGACGACTCAACCTGCCAGCCGGAACCGGCCCGTTTTTCTCCCTGCTACACGCCCTTCAGTGGCTGCACGTCGGCAAGGGCACAGTTCATGGCCTTGGTCGGATTGAACTGCGAAGTGTTGAACACCTGCCCGGGAAACCACGATGACAACCGATCTTTTGAATGCTCCGGTCCGGGGCTGACTGACACCGTCAATCTATCGGCCGACGTTGTTTCATTTTGTTTTCTTTGATCTGCGCCTCTGCCAACACCGTTAGGGGACTGCCATGACTGTTTATCTGCTCAACTCCGCCGTAATGACAGGCTACGGCACCTGGAATCTGGACGGTCCAATCTCTCGGACCGAAGCCAGAAAACTCATTTCCGACGGATTCGAATCCGCAATCGGTCACGAAGGGGCGGCCCAATATCTCAGCGAACAACTGGCTTGTGACGTTAAGGAAAACCGTCGGCGAATCGAAATGGAGGAGGGAGACATCGCGATTGTGCTGCGTTCGGTCACACGCCTAGACCAGGGACAGGTGCTCGATCACGGCGGGACACAGGATGCTCAGTACGAACTGGCACTGCTCACACGTATCGAATAACTCTGTCCCACATCAAATTCTGACGGTCCTTATGAACAACCAATCGGCAGACAATAAAGAGAAATGAATATCTTCAAACGTTGCAATCAGGTGGCTCGCGATCTTCTTCAGTCGCAGAATTTCCTTTTGTATCTGATCGCACTCATTCCGGTGCACTTTTTCTGTGATTCACTGTACGGACTTGTGCAGAAAATTCTCGGCGACTCTCCGTCGGCATACTGGTCAATTCTTCTGGGGTCGGTACTGGTTTTTGTGTTTGTTGTTGCGTGGTTCCTTCTCAGCCGACCGGATTTACCCGTCATTGGCGAAGGGCTGGGTAACAAGAAAAAGCCAAAGCCACATCGCGGATTGATTTTTCTTGTTAGTCGGGCCGAGGCGTGTCGCACGGCAACCGAATTTCACCGCGAAAAACTTGAGCAAGTCTGGCTGATTCATTCCAACCGGCCTGATTCCAAAAGAGCGGCTGAAGAAATCCAAAAAGAACTGAAGGCCATCGCGTCGATTAAAACTGTCACCTTGATTCCAATCTCTGACCCATACGATCCGAAGCTGTATTACATGGAAGTTCGCAAAATCTACGGTGCTCTGCCAGCGGGGCTCAGCTCTTCAGACGTCATCAGCGACTATGCCGGCATGACGGCGCATGGTTCGGTAGGCATGGCTCTGGCCTGTATGACGTATGGCTGGCCCCTGGAATACACACCGGCGAAGGTTGATAATGAAGGAAAGCCGATTGGCTCGCTTGACCCCATCAAAGTCACGCTCAGACATCGCAAACTTTCCCCTCCATCGGACAGCGCTGATCAGAACCTTTCCTCAGCCAATCAAGACTCATCAACTGACTGAGCGGCAATTGAATTTTGGTCGGGCCCGCGGGGATTTGCTGGATTGGAGAAGTCTTTGATGGTTAGGAAAACCCTTATCCTTACGATCGGCACTGGCAACATTGACAGGTTGCAGGAAACGCTGTTCACTCCTTTGAAAAAATCGGTGCAGACCGGGGAATGGACGAACGTTATTTTGCTGCCGTCAAAAATGACGCAGCAGTATGCCGAACAGTTCGTCGAAAAACTGCGGGACGAAGTCGGCGAACAGGCCGTGCAGATCATCGAACTCCCCCAGGCCCACGATGAAGACAACGTCGACCGCTGTTATGCTCACTTCTGTTCTGTGATGGAACAGTGCCTGCAGGACGGACTTCAGCCCGATCAAATTTTGCCGGATTACACTCGAGGCACGAAATCGATGAGTGCGGCACTGGTGCTGGCGGCTGTCCGCTTCGAAATTCCAGTGCTGCGATACATCTGCAGCATCGAACGAGACGAACGCGGCATGGTTGTTCCGGGGACAGAACAGATCGGAGAATTCCGGACAGAAACGGTGGGACGACAGCGTTTGCTGGACCAGGCTCACACGCTGTTTTCGCAAAGCAACTTTTCCGCCGTGCTGGATATCCTGCCCGGCGATTCAGAATCCGGTTCCACAGTGGCCATCCGGACACTCGCGTCGGCATGTGCGGCATGGGAGCGTCTGGACTACGACGCTGCTGCCGAACGAATGCAGGCCGTGAACACCGCGGAACTGCCGGCAGGCTGGCAGGTGTTTGCTCCGCCGGTCGAGGTTGT
Source organism: uncultured Planctomycetaceae bacterium (assembly GCA_964481505.1). Lineage (GTDB taxonomy): Bacteria > Planctomycetota > Planctomycetia > Planctomycetales > Planctomycetaceae > Fuerstiella. Next base: position 4,182 of record CAYZYB010000085.1, read on the forward strand.
TTCGTGGTTGAAGAAACTTGCGAAAGATCTGCCACAGCAGCCACGTCAGCAACTGACCTGTCTGCGGCGCGTCGCGGTGGATTTGTATGCGAACGGGCAGCGGCGAATTGATCGTCTGCAACTGGAAGACGCTTATCTGCGAGCGTACCGGCTGGCTGATCTGCTGATTCAGATTCGTCGAGTGGAACGGGGTAAGACACTCAGTCGCAAACCGCTGCAGTTGTTTCGCGAACTGGACGCCCTCATTGATGCGGGTGACGGGTACGCCAAGCGATTGAAATGGCTGTTTGTTCAGGTGCAGGAGCGCAATAACAGCATTCTGGCACACGGCCTGAAAGCCATCGCAGCCGATGATGAGCGATCTTTGCCGGAGATCTATCGAGAACTGCGAAAAGACCTCCGCCGCGGCAATCCGGATTTTGAAAGCCAGCTGCAGCACAGCCAGTGGCTGCGATTTTCGTAATCCACAAGGCATGAGTTGTCCCGTTGCCACAGTGCGTGTGATTCGTTCAGAACTTACCCTGAACGGCCTGTCGGCGGTAAAAGCGGGCCTGCGAGAATACCCGACTTCTCTATGTCGCGTTTGTCGGAAGTCGCCGGAGACTGCTGCTTTTCAGGCAGATTCTGCGTGTTGACCCAGATCAACGTCGCCGCACAATCCGACCAGAAGGTCTCCACTGGTGCAGATCCTTGTCGCCTGCCGATACTACCATTCGCAGGACACCGCAGCCGGAGTAGGCTGAAAAGAAAAGGAATTCGTGCCGTGGAAGCTACTCCGGAGTCATTTACCGCCACATGCTGGTACTTCACCGGCCTGATGCGTTTCATGCTGCAGGACACTGACGCGCTGCTTAGAAAGTCTCCTGAGATTCAGGCCACTCGGGAACAGGTTTTGGCCGTTCGTCTGGCGGAATACCCCTTGCGCAGCTTTTTGGATTTCGAATGGTCTTCCGAGGAGATCAACACTCTTGCCAGGCGAAATCAATCGCGTTTGAAGGTTTTCGATGAAGGTGTCGAGGACGGGATTTCGCAGCCGACTTCATTTTGTCCGGAGTCTTTGATTTGTCGGCTGTTGACCTGGCACGAGCGTCTCGACGTTGATGTTCCGTTAAGTCAGAGGGCTCGCCGACTGGACGAAGCCCTGATGAAGGTCAGGCAGCTGGAAGTTTTCTGGGGCAACCGAACGCGGATTCTTGATTTGCCGACTGATGATGGAAACCTGTCTCGTCTGCTGTCGGCCTGGGTTCGAGTGATATTTGAATCGTCGAGGTCTGAGCAGGTTGAGTCCTTTAACATTGCGCCGGACCGGTTGAAATGTCTCGCGCGGTAACAGTGCTTTGTCCGTACGACCTGACGCAGAATTGATGATTCGGGTTGTTACTTTGCCGCCTGATATTGGCCGCGCAGAACACGAATTTCTCCGCTCGACGACACCTTGATCGTTGTTCCGCGGATTTTTCCGGCAATAGTCGCGGCGGCCGTTCGTCCGCTTCCGTGGCCAGGAACAGTCGCACGCGTGGGGTCGGTGATATGCTGTGCGACAAGGCGGAATTCTGCATCCACCAGAAAATGTGCACCATCCATTCGCAGGATCGTTGCCAGACTTTCGGCAGACATGTCAGCAACGCGGGTCATCTGCAGTCGAATTCGTGTGTGTTCCGTACTCGTGTCACCGACCGACAGTTCCGCCCGCATCGGCTCAACAATCTTCGCCTCGCGGACGTGTTCCAGATCTGCCGCATCACACAGGACAATAATTGAGCTTTCTTTGCGGTCCATCAGGAGGGCAATTGCTGCCAGCATTTTGGGGGTAACCACGTCAACGTCGTAGCCGGCGCCGTCCACAAATGCTTTGTGAAGCGAGTGGAAGGGTTGTAGTCGATATTTGTGGCGATCGTACCAGATAAACAACTGCCCCTGATGGTAGACTTCCAGGTAGCCTTCGGGAAGGACAGCAGCAATCGTGCTGTCCTTTGAAAGTTTCGTCAGGGCTTCGTAGCGTGATGTTGAAGGTGGCTGATCGGGGTCGTGAACTCCAAGAACCTGTCCGGTTTCTCTGTCAACGACAATCAGAAGATTTCGCGACAATCCGGTCTCGATGCCACCATCACTCAGAATCGGATCGCCGAAATGGAACCACACCGGTCTGAAAGCTTCGTCATCATCATTTGACGGTTCGAAACTGAAAAGAGGATCGCGCTCCAGGCCCTCGCCTTTTTTTGCCTTCAACGTTTGGTAACCTGGCTTGTCGATGAGCAGGACGTTGACGGCGACTGCACGCCGTTCAAAGAACCGCGTGGCCAGCATCCGCGCAAGGCAGATGGTTCTCAAAAACACCTGGCGGGGATTGGGCAAGTCCTTAAATGCATGGCGAACCGCCTGTAGCACGTCGTCCTTCTCGAACTCTTCCGTTTCCCACTGGGCACATAATTCCATTTCGTCCGGAGCGATAAATCGATTCGACGTGTCATCCCGAAAGGGGACTGTAAATCTTGTCGCGTCAACGGCCTGAGCCGCATTGACGATGGCGAATGCTTTGCGGAAGGGATTTTCTTGATCCGCCACAAACCGGAACGCGAATCTGCGAAATGAAGCCTGTTTGTTGAACTCTTCGGAGAGCTTCGATGCCAGCAGCTTGCCCAGGACAATCACACTGGGCCAGCCTTCAGATGCTGCTGCACTGGCCAGACCGAGCAGATCCCATACGTCAAATTCTGCTGCGGGCGATTTGCTCTTCAACATTTGTGCACCATGCAGTCTGGCAATTCCCGGATTCTTAAAGAACCATGCTTCAAGGTCCGGCTGTGCGGTGCAGTCGATGACGAATCCCAGCTTCTGTTCCGCCGGCCGGGATCGCAGTTCCCGCAGCAACGCCAGTGCATCGCCTGGTGAAAAGCACTTGATCTCACCTGCGGAAAGGCCCGGGATGTCCTTCGCCTTATCGGCTGTGGAAGCGTTCCCGACGTGAATGATTCGGCAGTCGTTCAGTTGCTCGGACAATGCTGACATCGTAGGCTCACTTCTCCAAGAATCAGATCGGCCTCTTCAGGGTTCTCCGGACCTTTCAGCCAGCTGTCAAGCAGGTCCTGCTGCCGGATACTGTAGATCAACAACGCTGCGAAGACCCGGCGAGCGATGGGATCTTCGCTGTCCTGGTAGTGTACATGATAGAAACGGGTGAGCTCCGTAAAACGGCATTCTGCATGAGAGCAGGGCCGGTTTGTCAATTCATTTTTTACGACGGCGCTGAGCTGAACGAGTTCCGCGATCGAGATCTCAAACACATCCGCTTTCTCGGACAGATAGGCGATGAGCGTTTGAGCTTCGTCGCTGGAGCAGGCACTTAGCCAGGTGATTCCGTATTCGGCGCGATCCGGTTGCGGCGGACTGTATTTGCCTTGTGACTTTGCACGAAAAGTGGCGTCATCCTCGGTGATGGGCCCATCTGGCGAATCGGCGTGACCAGCCAATGACTCGTCCACTGCATCCTGATCCGGTTCTTTTTCGTTCTGCTTCGCCATTGCTGTCCCCGTTTCTCCGCCTTTTCGCCGCGAAAGGTTCTGCTTATGCGGCGGTCAGGTGTCTGTCGGACTCAGAACGGGCGAAGTCGGGCTTCAATTCGGCGGTAATGAAACTGTGGTCGGCAGGCAGTACGCTCTCAACCAGCGTTTTCAAAATGCACAGGCGATCTTCCAGCAGACGAATGGCTTCACTGACGTGTTCTAACGCCGTAATCTCCGGAAACTGAACACTTTTCCTGTCGATTTCGGCCCGAGCTTCTTCCAGACGCTGTTCGGCGTTGTTGATAATCTGTCCGGTCTCCGATCGCTTCGTCAGCAGCAGAAAAAAGATGCGGTTGATCATCAATCGTGAGGCCGTGCAGACGATCAGCAGCGGGTTGTTCAGTAGCTCATCTCGCTTCAGTGAGTCCGCCTCTGCATTCGTCAGCGATTCCGTTCCGTCAGCCAGTTGGCGAACCGCCTCCTCAGCATCCGTGTAGACGTTCGGTGCGTCGCCGGATACGACTAATTCCCAGACGTCTCGATGTTCCATCATAAACTCCTGAGCAGCGGCGGCCAGAGTCTGATCTGGCGTTGTCCAATCCATATCCAATCGATCCAGCCAGGTCGTGCATACGCTGATGCAGCGATCCAGGTCGTCGAACAATTGCGTTTCTGCGCGTTCGAACGACGGATGCCCTTCGCCCTGAGCGTTACGAATGTAGTTTTCGTACGTTTCCGTCAAACGTTCGTGAGTCACCATAAGTCGACTGCTGTTGGCTTGCAGCAATCGTTTTGTTTCCTGAGCCAACGGATCGTCGGGGTTGAGTGACGACAATTTGTCAAACTCCCGATTCAGAAATTCGTGAATCGGTCCCATCAGAAAAGTCAGGCCATTGGTGATGCGCATCCAGTCCGTGTAGACCTCAGGACTCGTCGGCATAAATTCGTTCTGAACGCCTTTCATCACGTGGCGCAGGTAAACGCGCGTGAAGGTAATTTGCAGGTAGATGGGACAAAGAATGGCTGGCTGTGTCATGCGATCTTAGTTTAGAGGAAAGCAGGCCCGTAGGTAAGTGTTTTGACACGTTCCGGAAAGGATACCTTTCTGGACAGCTAAGAAAAGGCTGACCAACAGAAAATTTGAAAGGCGGAGAGTATGTGCTGGCAGCCGGTTTGACAAGGCGATTTAAGATCTCGTTAACGGAATCGGGGGTGACTCCGGCTTGTCGAAAAGGGTTCTATAAAAACTGGTTGAGAAAAAAGCGGGCTCCCCATACATCAGCGCTGCCAGGGAAGAATTGACTGCCCCAACCGGACATCTTTCGCTAACAACAGAACGACGGATGCAGTGGCTGAGCTGGAAAGGTGATGTTGTTCCATTCCAGGATAAGCAGTTCCCATTTCAGCCCCGGCATCATCAGTACGATTGTGGCCATCGGATTGCTCGTTTCAGTCCCCTTGAGTTTGGGAAGGGGTCTGCGCCAGGTATCACGCAGACGACACCAACCGACGTACTGACGTTTCAGTCCCGTTGAGTTCGGGAAGGGGTCTGCGCCTCAGCTACGCACTCGCACCGTTCGCAGAGTAGTTTTGTTTCAGTCCCGTTGAGTTCGGGAAGGGGTCTGCGCCTTGCTACTGATGATGTTGAAGAAGTTGCCCCCAATTCTAGTTTCAGTCCCGTTGAGTTCGGGAAGGGGTCTGCGCCCCGCGAATCTGGGACCGGATGTTCAACGACTTTCGGCATGTTTCAGTCCCGTTGAGTTCGGGAAGGGGTCTGCGCCCTGGAACGGCTGGGATGAGTGGTATACGGCAAATGGTTTCAGTCCCGTTGAGTTCGGGAAGGGGTCTGCGCCCTTCAGCAGGAGCAGGGACAGGTGGTCATCGTGAGTTTCAGTCCCGTTGAGTTCGGGAAGGGGTCTGCGCCAACATATAGATATGTCTGTTCTTCAAAGCATCCTGTTTCAGTCCCGTTGAGTTCGGGAAGGGGTCTGCGCCTACTTGAGGATTTAGTACCATGATGAAACGATTCACGTTTCAGTCCCGTTGAGTTCGGGAAGGGGTCTGCGCCTGGTCTGGGAAGGCAATTGGAACATACAAGGCTCTGGTTTCAGTCCCGTTGAGTTCGGGAAGGGGTCTGCGCCGGCACCAGTGATTATGAGGAGTTAATGCAGCTTCTGTTTCAGTCCCGTTGAGTTCGGGAAGGGGTCTGCGCCCTGTACCATGGTCATTGCGATGACCGCCCGCGGTTCCGTTTCAGTCCCGTTGAGTTCGGGAAGGGGTCTGCGCCTGAAGACGATGGAGAGACATACCGACAAGTCATCGAAGTTTCAGTCCCGTTGAGTTCGGGAAGGGGTCTGCGCCAAAATATTGGACTATTCAGAACGCGGTTCATTCCGTTTCAGTCCCGTTGAGTTCGGGAAGGGGTCTGCGCCTCGAAATTGGAGGAGTGCTTGTCAACTAGCGTTGGTTTCAGTCCCGTTGAGTTCGGGAAGGGGTCTGCGCCCTTTCTTTAACGGTGTTTCTACAAAAACGGACGAAGTTTCAGTCCCGTTGAGTTCGGGAAGGGGTCTGCGCCCCTAAAGTACGAGGATGCCAGCGCCCAAAACGAGCGTTTCAGTCCCGTTGAGTTCGGGAAGGGGTCTGCGCCAGAAGAAGAACAAATGCTTCTCATTCGATTCGCTGTTTCAGTCCCGTTGAGTTCGGGAAGGGGTCTGCGCCGCGGTTTGTGGTTTGACGCTTGCAGTCATGACCACGTTTCAGTCCCGTTGAGTTCGGGAAGGGGTCTGCGCCTGT
>CAYZYB010000086.1:0-10474 GCA_964481505.1 uncultured Planctomycetaceae bacterium
GGCGTGAAGTTTCGCCACCGCGGATTGCGGAGATACGGCGTACTGCTCCTTCAGTGGCGACTGAATTGACTTTAATTCTTCGGCTTTCATAGGTGTTTCGTTCTGTTGGAATGTGTTCGACCGCGGAAACGGCAGCCGATGATGCGGTGGTTTTCGTGTGTAGCCGCCGTCGTTCGATGATCAATGCGAACTGGCCGTCAAATGACTGCCGTTTGCCTGGAATGCATGCTATCTTATGGGCATTCAGTAGTTTTCCAAACGCAGCCGATTACGCCGGAGCAGTCAGTGTCAGGATCTGAGAAAGCCAAGTCCCGAGACAGTCAGAAATCGTCAGAACAAGTCTGGGTCGGATTCGATCTTGGCGGCACCAAGATGATGGCGGTAGTCTTTGATGAAGACTACCGAATCCTCGGAAAGAAACGCCGCAAGACGCGCGACAAAGATAAGGATGGCGTTCAGCTGGAGCGGTTGGCAGATACTATCCGTATGGCGCTGGAGGATGCGGAGGTCGATGTTTCGGCCGTCCAGGGAATTGGGGCCGGTTGCCCCGGACCGCTCGATCTGAAAAAGGGCGTCATTCTGGAAGCTCCGAATCTTGGCTGGAAAGACGTTGATCTTCGCGATTTCTTATCCAAAGAATTCGATTGCTCGGCCGAAATCTGCAACGACGTTGATGCTGGTGTCTACGGCGAATACACCTCGGGGGCTGGCAAGGGAGCTCGCTGCGTGCTGGGAGTGTTTCCGGGTACGGGAGTCGGCGGCGGCTGCGTTTACGAAGGAAACATCTTCCGCGGCACAAGAGCGTCATGTATGGAAGTTGGTTTCGTTCAAATGGCGACCGAAGGAGCGGCCGCTGGTGTTGGTCCTGTTGGTACGCTGGAAGCTCTCGGAAGCCGCCTGACGATTTCCGCCGAGGCCGCCAAGGCCGTCTATCGTGGGCAGGCACCAAATCTGGCAGAACTCGCCGGGACGGACCTGTCCAACATTCGCAGTGGGATTTTGGCAAAAGCCATTGAGGCCGGCGATGAAGTTGTGGAAGACATTGTGCGTCGCGCGGCAGAACAGATTGGCCGAGGGATCGGCTCGCTGGTCAACGTGCTGGCCCCGGACATTGTGGTGATCGGCGGCGGATTGGTTGAAGCGATGCCCAAACTGTATCTGTCTTCAACTCAAAAAGGTGCAAAACGAAACGTGCTGCCGTCGTTAAAAGACTGCTTCGAAATTCATGTCGCGGAACTCGGAGACTATTCCACGGCGATTGGTGCAGCGGCCTGGGTACGCCGACAGGCTTTGGAAGTCGCCCGGAAGAAGTCATAGTCTATTCCTCAACATTGTTTCTGTTTACAACATCAACCTCCGGCATTTCGAAAGCCAACGTCGACCTCTCATGACCGATTCTATCGTCAACAATGAAACTCCAGCAGACACGCGCCGCTCCCGCGCTGGCGTGTTTCCGATGGCGGTCATTGAACTGGGAACGTCAGCGATTCGGATGGCGATCGGGGAAACTGACGGTGTGTCGGGGGTACGAATTCTGGAGGAACTCGTGCGTGGCGTTAGTCTGGGAAAGGACACGTTTACGCGCCGCGAAATTGGACGCGACACTTTGAGGCAATGCGTTGGCGTGCTGAAGAGTTATCGGCGAAAGCTGGAAGAGTATACGTGCAACGACCCGAAATACATCCGTGTGGTGGCCACAAGTGCCGTGCGGGAAGCGTCGAATCGTATGTTGTTTCTGGATCGCATCTATACGTCAACCGGCTTTATCGTCGATCCGATCGACGATGCCGAAATCGCTCGACTGACCTATCTTGGCATTCGCCCTGTGCTGGAGCGCGAGCCGGAACGTCGCGACGCGATGACGCTGCTGATGGAAGTTGGTGGTGGCAACACAGAAGTGCTGCTGTTGCGCGGTCGAGACATCATGCATTCGCAGTCCTATCGATTGGGATCGTTGCGTTTACAGCAGATGGTGAAACAGTACCATGCCGCGCGTGATCAGGCGGTTCACCTGATGCATGGCCAGATTGATCGCACGCTCGAAAATCTCACGGACTTCGTTCCTCAGCACGGCAACATTGAACTTCTCGCTCTGGGAGGGGACGTTCGTTTCGCTGCCAAAGAACTGCAGTTGGATCTTGCCGCCGGTGATGTGGTTCGAGTTTCATTGCCGAAGCTGCAGAAGCTTACACGACAACTTTCGGGACTCACTGTTGAGCAGATTATGCGCAAGTATCATCTGGAACTGTCGCAGGCAGAAACACTGGTTCCCGCTCTTCTGGCAAACGTTCGCACGGCGCGAATGTTGAATACCGATCACATATTGGTCACCGGTTTTAACCTGCGTGACGCCTTGCTGCAGGGAATGCTGAAGCCGTCAGACTGGTCAGAAGATTTTCGCGATCAGATTGCGCGATCCACAGAGGAGCTCGCTCGGAAGTTTCAGATTGATCTGGATCACGCACAGCATGTCGCTGATTTGGCAGGTCAGATATTTCGAGCGTTGCGGCCGGAACATCATCAGATGAATGTTCGCTGCGAAACGATTCTTTACCAGGCAGCTCTGCTGCACGAAGCGGGACTGTTCATTAATACGCCAGGCTACCACAAGCACAGCTTCTATCTGATTACCAACAGCGAGATCTTCGGTTTGAATTCACTCGACCACCGGATGGTGTCGCTGGTGGCTCGCTATCATCGCCGCGCTGCGCCGAAAGCGACACACGAAGGTTTTGCGGCCCTTGATCGCGACAGCCGCGTGATACTGTCACGGCTGGCTGCAATTCTGCGGATCGCCATTGCACTTGCGCATTCCCGCACTCAGCGAATTCGTCATATGGAATGTGTCCTGGAAAAAACTCGACTCGTTATTAAGGCCCAGGGGAGAACGGGAGATCTGTCTATGGAACAGCTTGAACTGCGGCAGAATGCCGGTTTGTTTCAGGATGTGTTCGGTCTCAGCGTTCTCTTGAGGGAGAACCCCTCATGAAGAATTCCGGACTATACGTTAACCGTGAACTCAGCTGGCTGGAATTCAATCAGCGCGTGCTGGACGAAGCCATTGATTCGACCGTGCCACTCCTCGAACGTCTGCGTTTTCTGGCGATAACTGCGTCGAATCTGGACGAGTTCTTCATGGTTCGCGTGGGGAGTTTGCGGACTGCCGTGCGCAACGGTGACTCTGGTGTTGACCCCAGTGGAATGTCGGCTGCTGAGCAGTTGAAGGCTGTCGCAAGTCGCGTCCATGAGATGGTTGAGGCGAAGTATGCAATCTATCTGGAACACGTCGAACCGAAACTCAGAAAGATTGGTATTCGCCGTCGGCACATCACCGAACTCACGCTGGATCAGCAGCAGTTTGTTGAGCAGTTGTTTGAAGAGCAGATCGTTGCGATCCTGACGCCGATCGCGATTCATGATCCCGAGAGTTTTCCGTTGTTGATGGGACGAACGATTAACGTGGCCGTCCAGCTGGCGCCGGAAGATGGCAATGATGAATACCGGTATGCCGTGATTCCGTTGGGCCGATCAGATTTGCGATTTATTAAGCTGCCATCAGATGCGGGATTAGAATTCGTTCTGGGAGAAGACGTGATTTCGCTGATGGTCCAGCGGTTTTTCCCCGGCGAAGAGATTGTGTCGACGGTTCCTTTTCGGATTACTCGCAACGCCGATCTGAGTGTACGAGAGGGCGAAGGTGCGGACCTGCTGGCAGAAATGGAAGATGTTCTGGAAGAACGTAAGGACAGCTTCTGCGTGCGGCTGGAGATTTCGGATCAGGTGACAATCGCTATGCTGGCCTTCCTGAAGAAGCTGCTGAAGCTCCGGAATCGGGACGTCTATGTTTTGCCCGGGCCGGCCGGATTCGGTGATCTTATGCGGATCGCAGACTCACCAGGATTCGAACGCCACGTTTATCCGAGTGTGAAGCCGTGTGTACCGGCGGGGTTTTCACCTGGTGAATCCGTCTTCGCGTCCATTCGTGAACAGGACCGCTTACTGTACCATCCCTACGAATCCTTCACGCCGGTTGTGCGATTGATTGAAGAAGCGGCTTCCGACCCTGATGTGCTTGCCATCAAGCAAACTCTGTATCGCACCAGTCGTAACAGTCCGATCGTCGGGGCTTTAAAGCTGGCGGCGGAAAACGGCAAGAACGTTACGGTCATCGTGGAATTAAAGGCGCGCTTCGACGAAGCTCGCAATATTGAGTGGGCCAAACAGTTGGAACTCGCCGGCGTACAGGTGATCTATGGCGTCCGAGGTTTGAAGACTCACGCCAAAGCCTGTCTGATCATCCGCCGCGAAACAGACGGCTTTCGCCGATACTGTCACTTTGGAACCGGCAACTACAATGAAGCGACGGCGAATTTGTACACCGACGTCAGCTATTTTACCTGTAACGAAGAGCTGGGAAGTGATGCGGTTGCCTGGTTCAATGCTGTGACAGGGTATTCGCAGCTGCAGCAGTTCGAACATATCAGTTCCGCTCCCATTGGTTTGCGGGAACAGTTGATGCAGCTGATTCAGTTCGAAACGGAAAGATGTCGCAACAAAGCGGAAGGCAGGATTTCTGCCAAGGTTAATTCCCTGGTTGATCCGGACCTGATTCAGGCGCTCTATGATGCGTCTCAGGCAGGCGTGCAGATTCGTCTGAATGTGCGTGGAATCTGCTGCCTGAAGCCGGGCGTTCCAGGGCTCAGTGAGAATATTCGGGTGGTCAGCATCATCGACCGATACCTCGAACACGCTCGAATTTTCCATTTTCTTCATGGCGGAAATGATCGAGTACTGCTTTCCAGTGCGGATCTGATGCCGAGGAATCTGGACCGTCGTCTTGAATTGCTGGTGCCCATTCTGGATGACGATTGTCGCCGCAAAGCGATCGGCATTCTCAAGAACTGCATGCGTGATGACGTCAAGGCTCGGGAAATCAATTCCGATGGTGGTTACGAAAAACCATCGCCCGCCGGTAAGGCTCCGCACCGCAGTCAGGTCGTTGCTCGTCAGTTAGCTCAGGAGGCTCAGGACAATGCCTTCGACGCACATCGACGCATGTTTGTGCCACAAACACCGAACTGATTTGCGATGTCGTGATATCTCCGGTTGCTTTAGCTGCTTATGGCATTCGGAACGAAACGCCTTCGAGGCGATCGTTGCGATTTACCGTCAGAGACACCGCTTGCCCTTTGCGGTAGCCAGCCAGTGCAGCCCGCAGATCATCTATCGACTGCACCACGCGGTCATTCGCCATCAACACCAGGTCACCTCGTTGCAGTCCCGCCTTGTCTGCGAGCGATTTCGGGATGACGCGGTCGATGTAGGCAGGCGTCTTTTTCAGAACACTCGGCAGCAGGGTGAAGCCGAAGTCTGATGTCAGTCGTCGTTCGGAAATCATCTTGCGTCGATCCGTTTCCGATTCGTTCGAAGTGACTCTGCGACCATTGATGAGGTCGTTGATGGCAGGCCGCAGGACATTCCATGGAACCGCATAGTTGACCCACATGTCAGTTTCTGAATGCCGCAGTTCGCGGCCCAGCATGCCTGCGGGCTGGCCGTCGCTGGTCGTCAGCAGCCCGCCAGCGGCGCCCGAGTTGTTGGTCACGGCATCGATTACATAAACCGGTGCTTTGACGGGGAACTTCCAGCGACCAAAGCCCGCTTCGAGTGGTGTTTCGCAGGCAAGTACTCCATGAATGACGGACACTGGTTCGTTGCCTGTGGCGACATGATAGACGTTACTGAACGCCATAACGGAATCGCCGGCTGCCACGTTGTTGGGCATGTTCCAGTCCGCAAATGGAAAAGTTTCGTTTTCATCGCAGTCGAGTTTAAGCAGCGCCAAATCATGCTGCTGACTTGTGCCAATCACTTTGACGGTGAAGCGTCTGCCATCGAAGACGACTGCATTCAGATAGCCACTGTTGACAAGATGATTCCAAACCGTGATCAGGTGTCCGGATTCCGAAACCAGGATTCCGGATCCATAAGAATCCAGAGTTCCCACGCCAGCGCCGAACAGCTTAACAATCACCTGTTGGCTCGATTGAATCGCCGAGTCGACACCCTGTGGCACAGTTTGTGGTTGTTGGGCTGTCGCGGATGCCAGCGTTGCAGCAGCCAGTGTCAGCAGGAGGAGAGCCTTTTTCACGACGTCACCTCAGTTTGTGTTTCCTGTTTTCGTGCCGCTTGATCGTTCTTTTGTTTCATGTTCAATGAATCGATGGTGATCCAGGTAATGGACTCTGTGTCCCTGTTGACGACTCCGATTCTTCCGGGCACCGGTATTTCGCCACTGGTGTTCCAGTCAGAAAAACGCATTCGGCATTCGTCTGCACCGGCACTCACAGAAATATCAACACCAACAGGCAGTGGAGTGTCTTCACCAAAGTACCAGCGAGCCGTAATGGCGGCATCCTGAAAGATGACCGTGTGAACGTTTTGTCCCGACGGAAGCAGGCGTGCTGAGCCGAAGTATTGAATGTCAGAGAATTGCGAAGGATCATTGCGGAACAATTTGTGCCATTGCAGCAAGCCTGACATCAGTCCATACAGTTGCGGTGATTCGTTGGCAGGATCCTGAGCGTCTGCTGGTTGCAGTTGCGGAGCAAGACCTGCGATATCCATTCCTGCGCCGTTGGGGCCCACCGTGAGTTCGCCGACATGTTCTCCGGTTTCCATATCGGCGGAAACTCTAAGTGTCCATGCCGCCGTTGCCGCAGAGGAGCCTGTTGAAAGTACTTTCCGCAGCGGATCAACGAACCGATCGGTATTCACACGATTGAAATAGAAATTGGCGAAACCTGACTTCTTCTTGAACAAATGAGCGTACTGAGGCGGCGGCTTTGGCGCTTCTTTTTCGTGCGGATGATCTTTCTGTTGCTTTTCTTCGGGGGCTTCTTTGTCATCCCCCGGCTTCGGGCGGCGATCCGGTTGACGTTCATTGGGCAACTGTGGCGCTTCGTCGAAGTCGTGCAGTCCGTCCAGGCGAATGGTGATTTTTCGCACGCCGTCATCGTTTCGGAATGCGAGTGGTACGCGGCTTCCGGCCGGAAAGACCCCAAGTATGTTTTTAAAGTCATTGGCGCTGGTGATCGCTCGTCCCGCAAATGAAACCAGTTCGTCACCGGGACGCATTCCACGACGCCATGATTCGGCCAGGTTGGAGACCTGTTGCACTTCGACGGTGTTTTCGTAGGTAGCTACCGTGAATCCGACGCGCCCATGATCGACGATTCTGCCCGACTTCAGGTGATCAACAAACAGCAGAACCTGACGCACCGAAATCGCATAGGCGGCTCCGGTGTTGATCCGTCCACGTTTTTCGAAAGATGCGCGGCCGTTGATTCCGATCCAGCGGCCTTCGATGTCAAACAGTGGTCCCCCGGAATTACCGGGGTTAATGGAAGCGTCGATCTGAATGCAGTCGGTGTATTCCAGGAAAGTTCCCGCAGGGTACTGGTAGCGATGAACGCCACTTACGATTCCGAAGGTGACTGTTGGAGTAAAATCTGATGCCAGCAGGAAGGGGTTTCCAAGAGCCAGTACTTCGTCGCCCGTTTTGACGAGATCGCTGTTCCCCGGCGTGCAGTGTGGAAAGTCGTCGCGCCCGAGCAGCTTGAGTAAAGCGACATCTCCGGTCGGATCGATACCAACAATCACGGCGTCGTAAACTTTGCCGTCGTTCAATCCGCACTTCATGAAGTCACCCGATCCTGAGGTGACGTGGTAGTTGCTGATTGCGTAACCGTCAGCAGAAATCAGGACGCCGGAACCACCACCCTGCCCGCCTGGCGGCATCACGCAGACGACGGAGGGGGAAATTCGATCGATGGTTTCGATACGCTGTTGCTGACGTTCGGCGAGGCTTTCGCCGGCGTATAGGAGGCCAGGAGGGCACAACCATGTCACTGCGATGCAGGTCTGTACAATTAGGTTGCGGCAGGAATTGGGGAGGCACAGCATTCCGGGATTTCTATTCGTTGGCAACGATCAGTTTGGCGTCGGCTAGATCGAGATAATCGCACGTGCTTTCGCCGTCACCGAAGTCGACGAAGATGGTCAGCGTTGTAACGCCGTTCATGTCCAGTTCGAGGGTGTACGGCTTTTCAGGTGCGTGAATTAGTCTTTTGAATACCTCTTCGCCGTCTGCTTCGATCCGTAGCTCAACCGCAGTTGGAGGACGCCCCTTCTGCTGGTTGAAGGCGACGTCGTCATCGACGCCGACGATTGCTGTGAATCGTGAGTATTGGCCATCGAGCGCGTATTCCAACGCAGCACTCGGAAAGATACACAATCCTTTCCGATAGGATGTGCGGTCAAGCATCAGCGGTGGCCGACCGTTATTGGGGAAGCGATCTCTGGAATAACGCCACTGGCTCGAAAGTCCGGTTCGTGTTGTTGAATCTTCGTCGAACAGCGTGCCCCACTTTTTGCCGGGGGGATCAAGGCCGAAGTATCTTTCGTTCAGTGGATTCAGATCGGAAAGATAGTGCAGCCTTCCACCGCTGTAGTCGAGTTCCGTGAGCCGATCTTTCGGAATTGACAACTTCTGGCCCCAGGTTGATTGGAAATGGAACTTATCATCTATGAGTTCCACAGATGTCGCACTTACCAATCCGCCGTCACTGGACTTCAGTGTTACGGCACCCTTTATGGGAGGCCTTGCTGCGTCTTCAGCGAACACGATCCCAAAGACTCGCGCCCGCGGTACAGGGATTTCGTTACCATCATCCAGAATTGGAATTTCCTTGTTGCTGATTTTGCTGACGACACCACGCAGAAAGTCCAGCCCGCTACCATCACGTTTGACGAAGACTAACAAATCCTCTTCGTTTTTGCGTTCCAGAAATGCGGACCATTGCGCTTCCCACTCCGGCTTCGTTTGTTGCAACTGCAGGGCTCGAAGCATCACGCGGGGGATTTTAACTTCGCCAAATTCCTGTGTCTCGATGGTTGCTAATATCGCGGTAGCTTGTGCCTGCTTGAAGTGAATGCGAGAGCCATCACGAAGGAGACCTTCAAGTGATCCCTTTTTGATTTGTGCGGGCTTACTCACTGCCGGGAACACAATTTTTATGACTTCACCGACGCCGGCGGTGGTCGTTTTATCGCCATCGGTCGCAACAATCACCTTGCGAGCGTCGAGTCGTTCCAGTTTTCCAGTCGTGGTTTCTCCTGTGAGCGTTTCGACACGGACATCCAGAAGCACCAGCGATAGAGCGATGAGTTTTGAAATTGCGATCAAGAAAATTCTCCCTCACTGTGTCCGCTCGAAGGCACCGTGCCTTCGAGGAGTTTATGGCAACCTGGTGATTGGGTGGCTACCGATTTTGTTCCGCGATTTTCTTTGTGTATTGGCGAATCTGGTCCAGGAAGTTTGCCGGAAGTT
Organism: uncultured Planctomycetaceae bacterium; assembly: GCA_964481505.1. Lineage (GTDB taxonomy): Bacteria > Planctomycetota > Planctomycetia > Planctomycetales > Planctomycetaceae > Fuerstiella. The sequence continues at coordinate 9,392 of CAYZYB010000086.1, forward strand.
TTTGCCGTATCAACTCTCGCGCTTTCGCTTCTGTTTGTTGATTCATCATTCCCCATTTACCGTTTTCCGTCAGCTTCTTGCGATCGGCTTCTCCCGTTGCAGAGTTTCCGCCTTTGATCATGCTGCGATCTGCTCCCTGAGTCTGCTGGCTGCCGTTCGGGGTGCCGTCGCCACCACCACTGCTGGAGTTCTTCTTCTTTTGTTCCTTCTCCATGTCTTCCAGTAATTTGTCCAGCGCCACGATGATGGCGATTTCCTGGTCCTGAGTTTCCTTGCCGGATTGTTCGAGTTCAAGGCGGCGTTCTACATCCTGCATCAGTTGCGAGACTTTTCCGAGACCGCCTTCTTTTTGGTCAGCCAGTTCCTGCTGCAGCATTTCCGCAATGACCAGAAAGCGTTCCGGCACATCCAGTGTGTTGTTGAGCAGCAGTGACAGACTATCGACGGCTTCTGTTCGCCGCATCAATTGTGACTGACAAACCGCGCGATAGAACAGCAGGCCCGCTGGGTCAACGACTGCTTCAGGGACAAGTTCGGCCAGCAGAGGTAAAGCGTCGTCGTAATAACGATGCTGCACCATCCAGCGAGCTCGAAACTGTTGGATCTGATTTCGAAAAATCGTGGCTTCTCGAATTCCGTCGAAGACGACACCTTCCGGTGGTGAGCTACCGTAGCTGTCCTGAATGAGTCGCTGGGTGGCGACGTCAACTTCGGCAAAAGAAAGGACCAGCAGGTCCAGGAGCTCTTCACCGGAAAGTGATGTAATGGATTCATCGTCTGCCCACGTTTTGGTGACCTGCTGCAGCGCCGCACGATCAGCGCCGGTGGAGGCGAGCCATTGCAACAGTTCGGTGCGAACCTGGTCGACGGGCATCTTCTGAAACACGACTTTTCCATCATCGACCTGGGCTTCGGCTTCTACTTCTGAAGCGACGTCAGCTTCCTGCCCAAAGGCAGGGGCAGGACCAAATGGCAGGATGACAATGACAACGACAATGGCAGCGTCTATTAACTTCGTGTTCTTCATCGTCGCTGTTCCATGCGTTTACCGAGTTCCGCGGCCGATTCACGCAGTCTATTCTG